>CAZFQH010000133.1:0-9252 GCA_964520805.1 uncultured Acidobacteriota bacterium
AAAGCTCGACGGGAAGGACATGCCGAAAATCTCGTTTCGAGTGAACCGGTCTCCGAACAGGTTGAGGCTGGAGCCGGCCTGTTCGAACCCGGCCCAGAAGAGGGCGGCGAACACGAAGAGGATCAAGACCGCGTAGGACCGCTTCCTTTCCACTCCCGGCTCGGTCTGCGACACGAACCACACGAAGAATGCCGCGGTGCCCACGAGAAACAGCCAGTTCCGATAGTCCCAAAGGCCGTAAAAGAGGCCGGCCACCAGGGCACAGCCCGCGGTGATCTGGACCCACAGCATGGCCGGATTTGGAGCCGGGTTCGCGACCGGAGTTTCCGGCAGTTTCCTGCTGCCGATCACATACTGCACGAGGCCGAGGGTCATGCCGACGCCGGCCGCCCCGAATCCCCAGTGCCAGGAGTTTTCGGGGCTCAGGCCCATCGATCCGAGAACTCCCTTGAAGGTCTCGCTTTGAGCCAGCCAGCCACAGATCAGGGGCGAGATGAAAGCACCCAGATTGATCCCCATGTAGAAGATGGAGAAGCCCGCGTCGCGACGTTTGTCTTCCGCGTCATACAGACTGCCCACGATTGCGCTGATGTTGGGTTTGAGGAGACCGGTGCCGGCGACGACCAGAATCAGGCCGAGGAAGAACAAGGGCCTGAGCCCCAGGGCCATACTGAAATGTCCCAGGGCAATGAGAACGCCGCCTGCGAAAATCGATCGCCTCAGACCGAGCAGACGATCGGCGATGTAACCACCGGGAATGGCCGCCATGTACACCCCGGCGGTGTAGGCGCCATAAATCGCGGCGGCCTCCGCCGCGGACAGCCCCATTCCTCCGGCGGCCAATGCGGCAGTCATATACAGCAGCAGAATGGCGCGCATTCCGTAGTAACTGAACCGTTCCCACATCTCGGTGAAGAACAGGGTCTGCAGGCCGCGCGGATGCCCGAAGAAAGACGTGTCGGTGGAAGCGCTCATCCCGCCATCTTGCACCAGATCACCACCGCGCGGAAATCCGGGGGCTTTCGGCGTTGGTCCGCCAGGGAAGGGGCTTAGCCCCTTAGCCCAGCTTGCGGCAGATTGCGTCGAAACGTTTCCGGAGGGCTTCGCCTTCGTCGCCCACGACCGGCCCGAGCTTCTCGTAGATCGACCGGGCTTTCTCCACCTCGGCCCTGAAGTTGGATCCGCCGGGCTTGGCGCCCATGGTTCGCGAGGCCCACGCTTCCTTCAGCTTCGTCGCGAGATCCATCGAGTCGACTTTGACTTTGTCGGTTTCAAGAGCCTCGAGCTTCACTACCAGCTTCTCGAGCTTCTTCCGGTTCTCCTCGATGTCCATGTCGGACCCCTTGAAGGCGTCGGTGTTCTTCGCGATGAGCTGGGCGAAGAGGGTCTTGAAGCTCAGGTCCTGTTCGCGGCTCGGCCGTCCCGACAGATTGCGCCAGCGGGCGCGGAAATCGGAGACCTTGTCCTTGTAGCCCTCGGGGGGCGCTTCCGCCGTCGCGAAAGCCTCCATCTCGGCCAACAACGCCGCGCGCTCGGCCTGGAATTTCTCGTCCTCGATGGAATCGCGCCGACGGTAGCGATCGAACACCGAGTCAACCGCTTTATGAAAGCGGTTGTAGAGCTTCTCCCGCTCGCGCATGGGGACTGGGCCCACCGATTTCCATTCCGCTTGAAGCTTCTTGGCTTCGTTCGTGGTTTTGTCCCAGTCGGTTGAAACCGCCAGCGCTTCCGCGCGCTTCACCAGATTCTCGAAAGCCTCGCGATTGGCGCCGAAAGACTTGTCCCGTTCGTCCATCGCCGTCTTGCGGGCCGCGAAAAACCGGTCCGCCGGCGATTTGAAACGAGGAATCAGATCCTTCTCGTGTTTTCCGGAAGAGGGAAAGGTTCTCCACTCGTTCTGCAGGGCCTTGAAGTCGTCGGCCCCCTTTTTCCAATCGGTGGATTCCCCCAGTGCCGCCACCATGGCCTCGGCCCGGGCGATCAACTCTTCCTTCCTCTTCTTCGCGTCCTTCTGCTCGGCGGTCCGCTTCGCGAAGTATTCGTTCAGCCGTTTGCGCAGCGGATCACGGAAGGCGGTGAATTTCTTCCATAGTTCCTCGCCCTGGTCTTTCGGAACCTTCCGGACTTCGGCCCAGCGAGCCTCTATGTCGCGGAGCTTGTTGGCTGCGGAATCGGGATTCTCGATGGCCGAGGCCGCGTCGATCTCGGCGATCAGTCGCTCCTGCGCGGCCAGATGGGCAAAGCCCGTCCACTCGACGGCTTCGCGGATTTCCTGAGTTTTGGCGAAAAGTTTGGGCCGAACCTCTTCGAGGGCCCGCCCGATCTTCTTTCGCTCGTCGCCCTGCAGCATGCCCACGAGGGGCTCCATGGTCCGCAACTCTCGTTGAGCTTCTTCGAGCTGCGAAACCGTGATGTCCTTCTGCTGGATCAGGAAATCCAGACGGGTGGGCAGCGTCCGCAGCAGTTCCAGTTCTTCGTCTCGTCGTTGCTGGGAGGCCGCGTCGATTTCGGCCAGAGCCTGCTCGACCTTGAGGGCCGCGATTTCGAAGCGGAGCCTGCGCGGGTCGTCATCCGGCACGCCCGTGTCTTTGGTCGTCTGGTCCCACTCGGACCGCAGGGCGCGTATTCGTTCGCGCTGATTGCGAATGACTTCTTCGGAGGCGAGTTTTTCGGCACGTTCGGCCAAGGCGTCGAGACTGGGCGAGACCGCCGCGAATCTCTCCGCACGCCCGGCGGCCGCGATCTTTCGCGAACAAAGTGTGCTGAAACGTTCGGCGAAATCGTGTCCTTGAACGCCCGAGAGAGGAGGAAGAGCCGCCCATTCGAGGCGAGCCTCGACCACACCGCCGCGGACCTCGGCGATCGGCAAGGCCTCCACCTGCGCAAGGAGGGCCTCCCGCGCCTGGACCGCGGCATCGAAGTCGGCCAGAAGGCGCGCCTCTTCGGCGGGGTCAATGGGGGCCGCCTTCACTTCTTCTTCTTCGGCCTCGGGCTCAAGGTCAGGTCCCATTGAGGCCTCGTCCTCGTGTTCGTCCTCGTGTTCGCTTGCGCCCAAACGGGACAACGCTTCGCGCGCCACGGGTTTTAAACGGGCCCGCTCGGCCACCCGGGTCAACGCGGCATCCGAGGTGATCTTCGCCACCGCGGCCGTTCCCGAGTCCTTGAACTCGGAGTGCAGGGCGATATCGACCAGCGTGCCCTCGTCGCCTTCGCCCACCAACGAGAAAGCGGCGATCCGAACGTCATGGGAACGGGCGGTCTTGGCCAGATCCGCCAGCGCTTTCGGCCCCTTAACGAAGGGGACGACGCGCGTGCTCATTTCCCCATGAACCTCCTTGGCGATTCGCACCAGCTCTTCGTCCGACAGATGACTCGTGATCTGGCTGAAGAGGGATGCCGCTTCAGGCTCACCGGAGAGGAGGGCCTTGAAGAGACGGTCCTGAGCCTCACGGCGAACGTGGGTATCGCTGTCCGCGTTCAGAACCTGAAGAACAAGAGTGGAACTCTTCAGACGGCGGACCGCTACCTGCCGAACCCGAGGGTCCGCGTCCTGGGTGGCCAGGCGCTCAAGAGCCGCCTGATCTTCCACGGGCCATTCGCGCACGGCTTTCGCGCGCACCAGCGGGTCTGTGCTCTCCAGAGGAGATTTTTTGGTTGGGGAGTCCGAGTTGGGCATGGGAGGGCGGCCAGCGAAGAGGCGAAGCCGCAGGGGTTATAGAGATAGGAGCTTAGCTGAGCGGCCGCGCCATCCTAACCGCGAAGGGCTGGATTCCCGACGTCCAATCCCCTTGACGCCGGTTCCGCGGCCGCCTTTGCCGTGTGTTTCCAAAGGTCTGGCTCCAGCCCCCTCTTTGCTCCAGTAAAGCTCCGTTGACGTCTTCGCGACCCCATCGGCGAGGGGGGAGTCTTGAAAGTCGTTGTCTTCGAAGTGCTTTACCTTCCCGCGCCCGCTCTGGCATCGGCCTTGCCCTATGAGAGCGCATGACGTTTCACGGTGGGGGTCCTGGACAACTTGGGAGAGACCAGGGCCCCCGCCACCTTAATCACAACAACCAATAACCAACCCGAAGCCGAAACGACCCGCAAGCCAAAGTCGAGTCGCACGCTTCAAACCAATCGGAGAAAAACATCATGCGTTTCACCACTGCTCATCGCTTCGTCGCCGCCGCACTTCTGGCGGCTCTCGTCCTCACCACGGGTCCGGCCTTCGCGGCCACCCAGGCCCCGGCCGGCAAGATCAACCTCAATACCGCCACGGTCAGTCAGCTCGAAGACCTCCCCGGCATCGGTCCCGCCCTCGCCGCCCGCATTGTGGATCATCGCCAGAAGAACGGCGCCTTCAAATCCCTCGACGACCTCATGGCCGTGAAGGGAATCGGCGAGAAGAACCTCTCGAAGATCCAGGGTCTCCTGTCGGTGGGTGCTTCGAGCGCGCCCAAGGAGACGCCGAAGCAGTAGGCGCTCTGGCGCTGAACAAGGGGGGTGCGGATGAGAGTCCGCACCCCTTTTGTTTGGCCCCAAAACCTAAAGGGAAAAGCCCATGAAGACTCCACGCTGGTCCACAACCAAATCAAGCTCAATCGACTCAGGCTCAACCAGATCCGGCTACTCGTTCCTGGAACTGATGATCGCTCTTGCCATCCTGCTGATCATGACCTCGGTCGCCCTGCCGAACATCCTTGGTTATCGCCAGGAAGCGGCCCTGCTCGGCGCCGCGCAGAAATTCAAGGCTGAGTTCATGCGCGCCCGCTCGATCGCCGTCGCGGAAAACACCCAGACCGCCATTCGCTTCGAGGTGAACGAGTCCGGCCAGACCATGTACTCGACCTACATCGATGGCAACTACAACGGCGTCTTGCTGTCCGATATCCGGACAGGCATGGACCTGCGGCTTGTCGGACCGATACGTCTGGACGCCGGAGCCAGCGGAGTCGACGTGGGAATTCTGCCCGGCGCGGTGTCACCCGATGGGGGTCCGCTCGGTTCGGAGCCCATCCGGTTCGGATCTTCACGCATGGTCTCCTTCTCGCCACTCGGCACCGGGACCCCCGGCACCTTCTATCTCCGCAGCCGAAGCAGCATGGCCGGGGTTCGGGTGACCGGTGGCTCAGCTCGCGTCCGCATCATGATCCTGCGCGGAAAACGCTGGATCGACCGGCAGGGGTGATTCGATGAAACCACGCGATACCAATCCCATACTGCGCGTCCAGCCCAGGGACCAAGAAACCGAAGTGCCCCGAGATGCGACCGTGCTCGTGACCGCCGCGCGGCGGGTGGACCACCATTCGGCGAGCGGGGTTCGCGTGCGAAGGGACGATCGCGACGTCGAAGGCACCCTCGACATATCGTCCGACGGTCGGATTCTGTTCTGGCGCCCGGCTCAAACCCTGGAGCCCCAGGCCCGGCATCTGGTCACGATTTCAGGCATGCGCGACGAACGGGGTGCGCCTTTCGACGACCATTCCAGCACGTTCGTGACCGGCGTCTTCACCTACCTCGACCTTCAGTGCCTGGTGGACTGAGCAGCGCCTACAAGAGTTCGGCCAGGAAGCTCCCGGTGGCGGTCGTCTTCGCGGCGGCTATTTGCTCCGGGGTGCCGGTGGCCAGGATGCGTCCACCTTCATGCCCTCCCTCCGGGCCCACTTCGATGATCCAGTCGGCGGTCTTGATGACATCCAGATTGTGTTCGATCACCACCATGGTGTTGCCTGCGTCCACCAGTCGATTGACCACGCCGAGCAGTTTCTTGATGTCGTCGAAGTGGAGACCGGTGGTCGGCTCGTCGAGGATGTAGAGGGTGCGGCCGGTCGATCGTTTTGAGAGTTCCCGGGAAAGTTTGACCCTCTGGGCCTCGCCTCCCGAGAGGGTGGGAGAGGACTGGCCAAGCGAGATGTAGCCGAGTCCCACGTCGGCCAGAGTGTCGAGCGCCTTCTTGATTTGCGGATGGTGCTTGAACAGTTCACGGGACTCATCGACGGTGATGGCCAGCACGTCGGCGATCGAGCGGCCGTTGTAGGCCACGGTCAAAGTGGCTTCGTTGAACCGCTTACCGAGGCACACTTCGCAGGGCACGTACACATCGGGCAGGAAGTGCATCTCGACGCACTTGACGCCGTCCCCCTCGCAGGCCTCGCAGCGGCCGCCCTTCACGTTGAACGAAAACCGTCCCGGGGTGTAGCCATTCTGTTTCGCTTGCGGCAGTTCGGCGAAAAACTCGCGCACGAGGTCGAAGACCTTGGTGTACGTCGCGGGGTTGCTGCGGGGGGTGCGGCCGATCGGGGTCTGGTCGATGTCGATGACCTTGTCCACATGCTGAAGCCCCGTGATCTTGTCGTGCGCCCCCACCGTCACTTCGCTCTTCAGCAGGGCGCGTGCGGCCGCGGGGTACAGGATCTGGTTCACGAGCGTGCTCTTCCCCGCACCCGAGACCCCGGTGACACAGATGAGTTTCCCCAGTGGGAACGTGGCCGTGATGTTCTTGAGGTTGTTTTCCCGGGCGCCCACGACCTGAATAGAGAGGCCGTTGCCGGAGCGACGCGCGGCCGGCGTTTCGATGCGGAGGGAACCCTTCAGATACTGGCCGGTGATGCTCTTGGGATTCGCTTTGACCGCCTTGGGCGTGCCTTCGGCGACGATTTCCCCGCCATGTCGTCCCGCCCCCGGACCGAAATCGACCAGCCAGTCCGACTCCTCCATCGCCTCGCGATCGTGTTCGACCACCACCACGGTGTTGCCGATGTCCCGGAGGCGCTTCAAGGCCTCGAGAAGTTTCCGGTTATCGCGCTGGTGCAGCCCGATCGAAGGTTCGTCGAGAACGTAGATGACGCCGGTCAGCTCGCTGCCGATCTGGCTGGCCAGGCGAATGCGCTGGCCTTCGCCGCCCGAAAGGGAAGGGGCGGCCCGATCCAGGGTGAGGTAGGTGAGGCCCACATCCACCAGAAAGCGCAGCCGGTTGCGAATCTCCTTCAACAGTTCGACCGCGATCGTGGCTTCCGCACCCTTGAGCTTCAACGTTTCCAGAAAAGCCGAGGCATCGCCCACCGAGAGTGCGGTGAAGTCCGCGATGGTCAAGCCGTCGATCTTCACGGCCAGCGCCTCGCTGCGGACTCTCCTTCCCAGGCAGGTCGAGCAGGGACGCTGCGAGAGAAAGCGCTGGTAGTAATGGCGCATGTCCTCGGACTGCGTTTCCTTCATCCTCCGGAGCATCGAGTTCAGCAGCCCCTCGTAGCGCATCCGGAACGTGCCGCCTCCCCACGAGCCCTTGAACTTGATGGCCACTCGTTCGCCGCCGGTGCCGAACAGAAGCACGTCTTTGTGTGCCTGCGAAAGCGATTTCCAGGGCTTGTTCAGATCGATGCCGCGTTCCTTCGACAAGGCGCGCACGATGTCGGATCCCCAGCTGGTGGCATCGTCGAGTTTGCCCCACGCCTTTACCGCACCCTCGTTGACCGAGAGATCGGGATTGGGAATCAGTCGATCCGCGTCCATCTCCATGCGGGTGCCGAGGCCCGAACAGTCCGGACACATTCCCACCGGCGAGTTGAAGGAGAAGAGCTGCGGGGTCGGTTCGGGGAAGGAGAGGTTGCAGTGGCCGCAGGCGCGCTGCTGCGACATCACCCGGTCGGGTTCGCCTTCGACCGCCACGATCACCACACCTTTGCCGAGCTTCAGGGACTGTTCGACCGAATCGGCGAGCCGGGTTCGATCCAGATCCGGCTTCGCGATCAGACGGTCGACCACCGCCTCGATCGAGTGTTTCCGCTTCTTGTCGAGCCGGATGTCATCCTCAAGGGCCACCACCGCCCCGTCTACCCGGGCGCGCGTGAAGCCGCTGTGGCGGATGGTTCCGAAGACGTCCTGATGCTCACCCTTTCGTCCGTCCACCAGAGGAGCGAGGACGAGGAACTTCTTCCCTTCCTTGATCGAAGCGATCTCGGCGACGATCTGCTGCGACGATTGTGGCTTCACGTCGCGTCCACACTTCGGGCAGGACAGATGACCGACCCGGGCAAACAGGACGCGCAGGTAGTCGTGGATTTCCGTCACGGTGCCAACGGTGGAACGTGGGTTTGCGGACGCGGCCTTCTGTTCGATCGAGATGGTCGGGGCCAGACCGCGGATCGAGTCGTACAGCGGCTTGTCCATCTGGCCGAGGAACTGCCGCGCATAGGCGTTCAGGCTCTCGAT
Source organism: uncultured Acidobacteriota bacterium (assembly GCA_964520805.1). Taxonomy (GTDB): domain Bacteria; phylum Acidobacteriota; class Vicinamibacteria; order Fen-336; family JAGNNV01; genus JAGNNV01. Next base: position 8,188 of record CAZFQH010000133.1, read on the forward strand.
GTACCGACGCTGGCCTTCGGCGTACAACGTGTCGAAGGCGAGCGACGACTTGCCCGAACCCGAGGGCCCGGTGAAGACCACAAACTTTTTCTTCGGGATTGAGAGCGAAACGTTCTTGAGGTTGTGCTGGCGGGCGCCGGTGATGACGATCGAATCTGGTTCCAAAAAGCCCTCGGGAGAGAAGGTGGGGTGAGGCGAAATAATAGCGAATATCTGTTCAGTAGCGAACCGAGACCAGGTAGAGCCCCTCCGGACCCGCGGGTGCCGGCCACTGGCTGCGATCCCCGCGCTCGAGGGCCTGGACGAGTTCTGCCACCGTGCTGGCGCCGCGACCGGCGGAGATGAGACCTCCCACCATGGCGCGCACCATCCGGCGCAGGAACCCGTCCGCCTCCACGTCGAAGACCATAGTTGAGTCGTCCCAGTGGACTTCCGACCGGGTCACCTGCCTCACCGTCGTGGTCACGTCGGTTCCCGTGTTTCGCAGCGAGGCGAAGTCCTTCTGGCCGAGAAAAAGCGCCGCTACCTGATCGATCACGCCGTGATCCAACCTGAAACCAGTGTGTCCCGCGTACCGCCGGCGCACTGCGTGCTGCGTGTCGCAGACATCGAGGAGATACCGATAATGCTTCGAGATCGCGGATCGCCGCGCGTGAAAGTCACCCGGAACCGGCGAAGACCCCATCGCGCGAATGTCTCGGGGCAGCGTCGAATTCAAGGCGCGCGCCAGTTCGTTCTCCGGCCACTTCCGCTGCGCGCGGAACGAGATCACCTGCCCGAGGGCATGAACTCCCTGGTCGGTCCGGCCCGAGCCTTCGACGCGGACGAACACCCCGTCCTGGATCCGCTGAATCGCCGCTTCCACGTCCTGCTGAATCGTCCGGCCTTTGTCTTTGGCCTGCGCCTGGAATCCGGCAAAGCCGTAGCCGTCGTACGACAGGGTGACCCGCTGATTGTGTCCGGGTCGATCCTCGACGTCGCTCAAGCGCCTGGGCGTGATCCGGGCTTCACGGCTACCGAACCCGCGGCGCACAGAGGGCAGGCTGCCGCACTCCAGGAATCGAC
>CAZFQH010000134.1:0-9099 GCA_964520805.1 uncultured Acidobacteriota bacterium
CGCCTACGGTTTCTATGCGACGCGGAATCGAACGGGCCGCCCCTACTGAATCTTCTTCACCGCGGCCATGGCGGTTGCGAGGGTGCCCGCCACATCGCCGAGGTTGGCGGGAACCACCAGGGTGGTCGAGGTCTTTGCGATATGGCCGAACTGGTTGATGTACTGCTCAGCCAGGCGAAGCTGGATGGCCTCATAGCCGCCCGGCTGCTTGACCGCGATCGCCACGGCCGCGATCGCCTCGGCCTGGGCGTTCGCCACCGCCCGGATGGCCGACGCCTGACCCTCGGCTTCATTCATCTGCTGCTGGCGCTTCGCTTCCGAGGCCTTGATGACCTGCTGCTTCTGGCCTTCGGCGGAGTTGATGGCGGCGTCGCGCTCGCCTTCGGAGGTGAGAATCACCGAGCGCTTCTCGCGTTCGGCGCGCATCTGCTTCTCCATCGCCGCGATGATGTCGGTGGGCGGTTTAATGTTCTTGATCTCGTAGCGCAGGACCTTCACGCCCCACGAGTCGGAGGCCTTGTCGACCTCGGCCACCACGCGCAGGTTGATGTGTCCGCGCGCTTCAAAGGTGTTGTCGAGTTCGATCTGGCCGACTTCGCTGCGCAGCGTGGTCTGGGCAAGTTGCGAAATCGCGAAGAGGTAGTTGGAGATCCCATAGGAGGCCCGTTCCGGATCGAGGACCTTCAGATACAGGATCCCGTCGACCCCCACCATGACGTTGTCACGCGTGATGCACTCCTGCTCGGGAATGTCGATGGCCTGCTCCTTGAGGGTGTGGCGGTAACGAATCGTCTCGATGAAGGGGATGAGGATGTGGAACCCGGCATCCAGGGTCTTGCTGTAGCGGCCCAGCCTCTCCACGATGAAAGCGCTCTGCTGCGGCACCACGATTGCGGTCTTCATGAAGAGAACGAAGATTCCGATGACCAAAAAGACGACAACCCATGTGCCCATATTCAGCTCCTACTCTTTTTCTACGATGAGATTGAGACCGTCCATCTTGACGACACGAAGGCGATCGCCCTTGCGAACCGCGTGCTCGCCCTGACACATAGCGCTCCAGGAAGCCCCCCGCAATTCGACCTTGCCGCGGCCGTTCGGGTCCAGGTCTTCCAAAGCGATCGCGGTTTCGCCGACGATCTGATCGACCTTGGGGGCCTTGCCTTCGATCCGGCGGCGCACCAGGGGCCGAAAGGCCAGGATCATGACCGTGCCTAGAATCCCGAAGGTCAGCCACTGCCCCGCTCCGGACTCGAGAACGCCGAGGTGGACCAGCACCGCGACCGCGAACGCGGCGATTCCGAAGAAGACGGTGAAGAACCCCCCGGGGGTGAGGATCTCGAACACGAGAAGTCCCAAGCCGAAGATCACCCAAAGCGCCCAGGACATGGAAATCACGGCCCGATAGTAATCTAGAACAACCAAACGAGGCTCAGACGAGTTCGAAGGCCGCGGCGAGGCCCATGCCCCCGCTGACGCAGAGGGTGGCGAGACCGTAGCGCACCTTCTGGCGCGCCATCTCGTGAGCCAGGGTCACCACAATCCTCGTTCCGGTGCAGCCGATGGGATGTCCGAGCGCGATCGAGCCGCCATTAACGTTGAGCCTCGCGGGATCGAAGTGAAGTTCACGATCGCAAGCCAAAACTTGGGCCGCAAAGGCTTCGTTGGCCTCGACCAGGCCGAAGTCGTCGAGCTTCATCTTGAGCCGGGCGAGCAGAGCTCGGGTGGCCGGCACGACGCCAATGCCCATGATCTTCGGATCGACGCCTGCGCTCGCCACCCCCAGAACTCGAACCACCGGCTGCGCCTTGAGCTTTTTGAGCTGCGATTCCGAGCAGACGACAACCGCGGCTGCTCCATCGGTGATGCCAGACGAGTTCCCCGCAGTTACGCTGCCGGTCCTGCTGAAGACGGGTGCCAGCTTGCGCAGGCCCTCGATCGAGGAATCCGCCCGAGGATGCTCATCGCGAGCGATGATGTTCGTGGCCTTACCCGCGCGAACCTCCACGGGACTGATCTGTGAATCGAATCGGCCCTCGGTCTGCGCCACCGCCGCCCGCTGCTGCGAACGCAGCGCGAAAGCGTCCTGCTCGTCTCGCGAGATCGCGTGAATCTCGGCCAGACGCTCGGCGGTCTCGCCCATCAGCATGTCGGCGAGGGGGCAGGCGAACCCATCCTTGTACATGCCGTCCGTCACTTCCTGCGCGCCCATCTTCTGTCCGAAGCGCGCCTGGGTCAGAAGATACGGAACCCGGCTCATGGACTCGGTCCCGCCCGCCAACACCGCCTGGGCCTCTCCGTCACGGATCGCCCGGAAGGCCAGGTCGATGGCCTTGAGGCCGCTGCCGCAGGCCATATTCAAGGTCATGGCCGGCACCGCCTCGCCGAAACCTGCGCGAAATGAGATTTGGCGGGCCACGTTAGGACCACCCCCCGCCTGCCGCGCGCAACCAATGATCGCTTCGGTAACGTCCGCGGGATCGACGCCCGAGTGATCGAGAACGGCCCGGGCCACATGGGCGCCCAGGTCGGCCGCTGAGAGGGTGGACAGACCGCCGCCGTACCGGCCGATGGGCGTGCGCAAGGGCGAGACGAGATAGGCGGACATGCGGACTCTTTGTTTAAGGAGGGTTTAAGCAGGGTCGAAACGGGGTTGAAACGGGGTTGAAACAGGCGGCTTCGGGTGCGATCCACGCGGGCGGAACGCGTGCCGCGCGAAAGCTATTGGTCGCGGTTGAGGCGCTTCAGCCGGATGGGCGCACCGAGGACGGTGTTGAAGCGTTTGGCCGCCGACCCTTGATTGACCGCGACTTCGATTCGAGAGGTCGAGCCCATGTAAGCGCACGCCTCGTCCTCGGGCACGTCGCCGAAGGTCGTGACCACCGGAACGATCACCCGATCGACTTCGACGACCATCTCGGTCAGATCGCCGCCTGCACCGTCCAGAAATGTCTGCCACACCGAGCCGCCGATCGAGGAGATCAGATTCCCGTAGGTGTCGATGTAGATGACCTGGCCTTCGATGGTATCGGCGGTGATGTCGGGCACCTTGAACTGGAAGCGGAAGGCGTCGTCGATCTTCGGGCCCACGTCTTCAAACGCGGTCCCGCGGACCAGAGCGCCCGCCACCGGTCCGAAGATGTCGCGCCCATGGAAGGTCGAGGAAACGTTCGACCGGAACAGGCCGGCGTTGGTGAGTTCGCGCACCTCGGCTTCGGGATGGTCGATCAGGATGAGACTGAGCACTCCGTTATCGGGGCCGACGAAATAATAGCCGGAAGCCTTCACCGCGATACCTCGGCGGCTTCCGCCTACCCCCGGGTCGACCACAGTGACGAACGCGGTGCCCGCGGGAAATACGGGAACGGTCGCGCGGAGCACAAACGCAGCCTCGCGAACCGCATGGGCTTTGACTTCGTGGGTGATGTCGACCACCTGTGCTTCGGGGCAAGCCGCGAGCACGGCGCCGCGAAGTGAACCGGCGTACTGGTCCTTGGTTCCGTAGTCCGTCAGGAGGGCGACGATCTTTGGCATGGGGGTTGAGGGGATTCTAGCTAGACTTTCCCCGAAGGCTGGTCAAGATTCAACAAATGAACGCTCTCTCGTCCCTGTACCGGCCGTCGCTGGCCCTGCTTACCGACCTCTACCAGCTGACCATGGCCTACGCCCACTGGAAGACGGGCTCCTATCGGAAGGAGGCGGTTTTTCACCTCTACTTCCGCAACAACCCTTTTGGCGGGGGTTTCACGGTGGCCTGCGGCCTTGCCCGGGCCAAGGAGTTCATCACCGATTTCCGTTTCGTGGACGACGACCTCGCTTATCTCAAAACCTTGACCGGCCAGGACGGGGGTCGGTTGTTCGACGACGGTTTCATCGACTACCTGCGCGAATTGAAGCTCGATTGCGACATCGACGCGGTGGAGGAAGGGCGCATCGTTTTTCCCCACACCCCACTTTTGAGGGTACGCGGGCCCATCATCGCCGCCCAGCTTCTGGAGACGCCGCTTCTCAACGTCATCAACTTCGAGACTCTGATCGCCACGAAGTCGGCGCGCATGGCCCTCGCGGCCCGTGGCGAGCCGGTGATGGAGTTTGGTCTGCGCCGGGCCCAGGGCATCGACGGGGCGCTTGCGGCCAGCCGCGCGGCCTATATAGGAGGATGCAGCGCCACCTCCAACGTGCTTGCGGGCCGGCTTTTTGGAATCCCCGTGAAGGGCACACACTCGCACAGCTGGGTGATGGCCTTCGGCAGCGAGATCGAGTCGTTCGAGCAGTACGCCGCGGCCAGCCCGGGCAATTGCGTCTTCCTGGTCGACACCTTCCACTCGTTGGACGGCATCGCCCATGCCATCGAGGTGGGAAAGAAACTGAAAGCGGCCGGACACAAACTGGGGGGAATTCGTCTCGACTCGGGCGACCTCGCCTATCTCTCGATCGAAGGACGGCGGATGCTCGACGAAGCCGGTTTCAAGGACGCCGCCATCGTTGCCAGCAATGAACTGGACGAGAACATCATCAACAGCCTGCGCGAGCAGGGCGCTCAAATCTCGGTGTGGGGCGTGGGCACGAGGCTGATCACCGGCCACGATCAGTCCGCGATGGGTTGCGTTTACAAACTCTCGGCGGTTAAAGACCCGGGCGGACCCTGGCGGGCGCGGATGAAGTTATCCGAGCAGGCGGCCAAGGTCTCGAACCCCGGTATTCAGCAGGTGCGCAGATTCCGCAGCGGGTCCGGGTTCATCGGCGACATGGTCTGGCATGAAGAGCCGGACATTCCCGCAGAGCCCTCGCCCCTGATGATCGATCCTCTCGATATGACCCGCAGGCGAACCTTTTCGGAAAGCCAGCCGCGAGAGGATCTGCTCAAACCCCTGTTCAGAAAGGGAGTGCTGGTGGCAGCCCCGGAAACCCTTGAGTCTCCAAGGGCCCGAGTGGTGGACGATCTCGCTCGCCTGCACGCCGGCATCAAGCGCTTCGTCAATCCCCACGTCTACCCCGTCGGTCTCGAGGAGTCGCTCTTCAAGATGCGCTCCGACCTCATGCTCCGGCTGCGCAATCTGCCTGCCGATGGTTTGTTCGACGAGGTGGCCCCATGAGCGGAACGAGGAGCGGAACGAGGAGCGGAACGATGAGCGAAACGATGAGCGATGCGGTGATCCAGACTCCAACTCCTCGCCATTACCTCGCCGAGAACGCCCGCCGGTTCGCCTACCGCCCGGATGTCCAGAGCCTCTTCGACACCGCGACGCTCTTTCGCCGCGAACACCAGGTGCCTCCGGCCGCGGCCGACCCGCGCCGCACCCATCTGGTCCTCATCGACGCGCAACGCGACTTCTGCTTCCCCGAAGGCACGCTTTACGTGGGCGGACGCAGCGGTCAGGGCGCGATCGAGGACAACGATCGCACCGCTCGCTTCATTTATCAGAACCTGGCCACAATCAGCGAGATCACCTGCACGCTTGATTCCCATCTCCCCTTTCAGATCTTCTTCGCACCGTTCTGGGTCGACCGCAGTGGCGAGCCGCTCACCCCCCATCGAACGATCTCGGTCGATGAGATCCGCGCGGGCGATGTCCGGCCCAACCCCGACGTTGGGTCGGCGGTTAGAGCCCCGGATATCGCCTGGCTCACGAAGCAGGTGCTGTTTTACGCCGAGTCGTTGGCCAAGGCGGGCAAGTACGTGCTTTACCTTTGGCCTCCCCACGTTCTTCTCGGCGGAGATGGCCACTCCCTGGTGGGGGTGATCCAGGAAGCGCGGCTCTTCCACGCCTACGTCCGGAGTGCGCGGAACGGTGTTGAAATCAAGGGAATGAATGCGCTTACCGAGAACTATTCGGTCTTCTCTCCCGAAGTTCTGCTGACTCACGACGGAGGGTCGCTCGCGACACGGAACGGCGCCCTGATCGATTCATTGCTGCTCGAGGACCGGCTGATCATCGCGGGCCAGGCCTCGAGCCATTGCGTCAAGAGCTCCATCGACGATCTCCTGGACGCGATTCAAGCGAAGGATCCGGGCCTTGCGCGGCGGGTCTATGTGCTTGAGGACGCGATGTCCGCGGTCGCGGTTCCCAATCCCGAAATCCCCGGAACGTTCTTCGCCGACTTCACCGACGCCGCACAGAATGCCCTCGGGCGCTATCACGACGCAGGCATGCATGTTGTGCGAACCACCACACCCGTGTCCGAGTGGCCCGGCTTTCTTGAGTAGTTCTGCATCTCCCGGGGTTGTGCGGCAGGCGATCTACCTCGACCACGCGGCCACCACCCCTCTGGATCCCGAGGTTCTAGATGCCATGTTGCCCTATCTGCGCGAGGATTTCGGCAACCCGTCGTCGGTTCATCGCCTGGGTCAACGCGCCCGGGGAGCCATCGACGAAGCCCGAGCCCGGGTCGCTGCGCTGATCAGCGCGCGCGACGGCGAGATCGTCTTTACCGGCAGCGGCACGGAAGCCGACAATCTGGCGGTCTTCGGAGCGATGCGATGGAGCGCCGGCCGCGACGATGGTCCTACCCGCACCGATCTCGTCACCACCGCCTTCGAACATCACGCGGTGCTGAATAGTGCGAAAGCCCTGGATCGCGCCCGGCACGGAGTCCACTTCGCTCGCGTATCGCAAGAGGGTCAAGTGGACCTGAACGACCTCGAGGCCCTCACGAGCGACATCACCTGCCTGGTCTCGGTGATGCTCGCGAACAACGAAACCGGTGTTCTGCAGCCGATGGACGAAGTGGTTCGGATCGCGCGGGCCAAGGGCGCCCTGGTACACACCGATGCGGTGCAGGCGCTTGGAAAAGTGAAGATCGCGACCACCCGACTCGATGTGGATCTGATGACGCTGTCCGCGCACAAGATCCACGGGCCCAAGGGCATCGGTGCGCTTTATGTCCGCAGTGGAACGGGTATGACCGCACTCATCCGCGGTGGGTCTCAGGAACGCAACCGCCGCGCGGGCACCGAGAACGTGGCCGGCATCGCGGGTTTCGGAAAGGCCGCGGAACTGGCCCAGCACCGTCGCCACGAGGACTCGGCCCACATCGCCGCCCTGCGCGACCGGCTGGAGGCCGGGCTGATCGCGAAGGGGGGCGGGGCGGTGGCTCGCAATGGCGGAGAACCGAGGATCTGCTCCACCACGAGCCTCTCGTTCGAAGGCGTGTCCGGCGAGGATCTGCTGATCTCGTTGGACCTCGAGGGAATCGCGGTGTCCACCGGGGCCGCCTGCGCCGCAGGGTCGCCGGAACCATCGCACGTCCTACGCGCCATGGGCCTCCCGCGCGAACGCGTCAACTCGGCCATCCGCTTCTCCCTGGGCCGCGAAACCACGGAAGAAGAAATCGACCGCACCGTCCAGATGGTCACCAACGCGGTGGTCCGCCTGCGCCGATAACCCACCGTTTATCGTAGGGGCGAGGCATGCCTCGCCCGCGCGGCCGAGGCCCGGGCCGGCCGCGCGTTGGGCGGCCCGGGCCAACGGCCGACCGCACGTGCAGGCAATCGGGCCGGGGCGGACGTGCCCGTGGTAATCGGGCCGGGCATGCCCGGCCCCTGCGGCGCAGACCCCGACGACGTCATCGTAGGGGCGAGGCATGCCTCGCCCGCGCGGGCGTGCCCATGACAATCGGGCCAACGGCGGATCGCGCGCATGCGGGGGGTCGTGCCCGCGATAAATCGGGCCGGGCATGCCCGGCCCCTACGGCGCAGACCCCGACGACGTCATCGTAGGGGCGGCCCTCGTGGCCGCCCTGGCGCGCCCAGGCCGGACGCGTGAGCGAGCGCTATCATTGCTATCATTCGGTCGGGAGGAGCGCAATGAGCCAGCTGATCGTAAGACAACTCGACGAAGAGGTCGTGCGCGCATTACGGTCGCGCGCCGCGCGGAGGGGCCGATCCGCCGAGGCCGAGCATCGCGAGATCCTTCGGGAGGTGCTGCTCGGCAGAAAAGCCGCACACAGCCTGAAGGAGCTTCTCCTCGCCATGCCCAACGCGGGGAGTGACGCTGATTTCGAGCGCCCGAAAGATCGGGGCCGACGGGTCGCGCTGTGAGCTTTCTAGTGGACACGAACGTTATTTCGGAGCTGAGAAAGGGGGCCTGCGCGCACCCTGGCGTCAGGCGTTGGTTCGAGTCCCTCGGAGCGGACGAGGTCTTCCTGAGTGTGATCGTGATCGGCGAGATCCGCCGAGGCATCGAGTCGGTTCGGCGCCGTGATCGGGCGGCGGCCGTGAACCTGGACCGCTGGTTACGCCAGATTGCCGCGGGCTATGAGGACCACATCCTCCCCGTCAACTCTCGTATCGCCGAGGAGTGGGGCCGACTGAATGTTCCAGATCCTATTCCCGTAGTGGACGGCTTGATGGCGGCCACGGCGCGGGTCCACAACCTCACCCTGGCGACCCGCAACATCAGAGGCGTTCAACGAACCGGCGTCTCGCTGCTCAATCCCTTCGACCTCGACTGACGCCCACGCCCCATTTGTCTTGCGATTCGGCAATGAAGCTCACTGCTGAAGACGAAACCGGCCGCGCCGCTCTCGATCGCGGCATCGAGAAAGGTGAAAGTCCCGTCCCCTCTTGAACGGGGCTTTGGATGCGACGAATCGTCCGTCACGAAACCTTGGGATGCCTTCTCTGGTTTCAGTCCCCTCTTGAACGGGACTTTGGATGCGACGACTAACCGAGGCTTTGCGCGATGCTCGTCTGAGCTCGTTTCAGTCCCCTCTTGAACGGGGCTTTGGATGCGACTACTACCTCGAAGACGCCAGCGCTGAGGATTGGCTGAGTTTCAGTCCCCTCTTGAACGGGGCTTTGGATGCGACATTTGCCACACCGCGGGCCTGGTTTTATCGAGGAGTCGTTTCAGTCCCCTCTTGAACGGGGCTTTGGATGCGACGATATTAGGTCGATGAATCCGCCCAGGGGTATTGCGGTTTCAGTCCCCTCTTGAACGGGGCTTTGGATGCGACGCTCTAGGTCCCCGAGCCAAGAGAGAGCCGCGGGCTGTTTCAGTCCCCTCTTGAACGGGGCTTTGGATGCGACTTCGCCGCGGCGGGCTTCGGTCAACCGGGACCGATCGCGTTTCAGTCCCCTCTTGAACGGGGCTTTGG
>CAZFQH010000135.1:0-9091 GCA_964520805.1 uncultured Acidobacteriota bacterium
AGAAATGACCAGCGGAAAGACCGACGAACTCAAGGGACGCGCCAAGGAAGCGGCGGGGGCTTTGACCGGCGACGCAAAACTGAAGCGCGAGGGCCGTCTCGACCAGGTTGTCGGAAAGACCAAGCAGGCTGCCTCGAAGGCCATCGACAAGGTCAAGACCGCGGTGAAGTGAAGGCCGCGTTCAACCCGGGATCGCGAAACCCGCTTCCCTCCCCGAAACTTGTTCGTCCCGGGGAGGGACCGTTCGTTTAGGACTGGAACCAGAGTCGGGCGTCCTGCGATCCCTAAGAATGCCCTCCGCGTTGCCGTCAGAGACCGGGACCAAGGAGGCGGAAACGCTGTGAGAAAGCAACCGACCAATCTGCCGACAAAGCCCCGCCGGCGCTCGCCAGAGCGGTTGAAAACGGACAAGAGCCTTCGCGAGGAGCGGAAAAAGACCGACGACGCCATCAAGGGCGACCGCGATGAGGCCGAGCGCGGCGCTGAAGGGGTGATCGTCCATGCCAGGGAGCTCGCGGACGCTGCCGTGAAGGTCGAGCGTGTCAAGGCGGACATGGAGGCACTCCTGCCGCCGCGGCCCGCCAGAGTGGGTGCCGTCAAGGGTCAAAGAGCGAAGTCCGACCGGGCGGTTCGCGGGCAGCGAGTCATTGCCGATCGCGCTCTTCGCGGCGACCTCGAGGACCGCGCGGATGCTCTCGAAGCCTTGCTGGTGCACGAGCGGGAGGCCACGGACGCGTATCTCCTGACCGAGCGCGTGCGCTCCGACGACGACGTCGCGAACCGGGACGACTTCCTCGGGATGGTCGCGCACGACGTGCGCAACCTGCTCCATCTCGTCATGCTCGGCCTCGCAACGATCCGGCCTCCCGGGGAAGAGGAGCCGCCCGCGTACGTAAACGCCGGCAAGGTCCGCATAAGGCGCTACGTCGCCCGGATCAATCGGCTGATCGGAGACCTCGTCGACGTCACCAGCATCGACGCAGGGAAGCTGGCCGTGGAGCCGGTCGAGACTGACGCCGCAGCCCTGATGGCGGAGGCTATGGCCACGTTCCAACCGGCCGCGCTCGGTAAGGGTATTTCCCTCTCAGCGGAGATTCCAGAAGGCGCCATGCTCGCGGTCTTCGACCACGACCGCATGCTTCAGGTCTTCGCCAACCTGCTTGCGAACTCAATCAAGTTCACGCCGAGCGGAGGCCTGATCCTTCTCAGCGTCGAACCAATTCGTGGGGCGCTTCGCTTTTGCGTCAGCGACACCGGCGCGGGTATCCCCGCGGCGAAGCTCGAAGCGATCTTCGAACGCTTCTGGCAGATGGGCAAGGGCGACCGCACGGGCATGGGTCTTGGCCTCTACATCTCGAGATGTATCGTCGAAGCGCACGGCGGGCGCATATGGGCAGAGAGAGCGCCTGGCCAGGGCACCGAGTTGTACTTCACCCTCCCGATCCCGAGTTCGCGCCGCAAGGCGGCCGTGGCGGGCCACCGGGGTGTGGGCGTCCCTACGGCGGGGAGCCGAAGTGGGAACCGCTCCGCCCAGGCGTTTTAGGCGAACGGAACGGCTCCTGCTCTCCTGCCGTCGTCGGTTTCTAACGACGGGCGTGGTTCATGGCGCTATCGAGGCGGAGGGTGAGGAGCGTTCCCTCGGGCAGATCGACGTCGTCGGTGCCGCGGCTCGCCAGGAGTCCGCCGCCTGCGCCCACGGCCGCGCCGATCAGCGCGCCCTTCTTGCCGTCGATCAAGGCCCCGATCACACCACCCAAAACGGCGCCGAGACCAGTGTTACGGATCTTGTCGTTTTCTCCGCCGCGCGTCTCTTGAATTGAAATGACCTGCGATCGGATGGCCACGGGACGTCCGCCCTCCGAGGTGATGCTGTCGAAATCGACTTTCAGCCAGCCGTCATTCTGTCCGCGATGCTTGGACCGCACCTCGCTAACCACGCCCGACACCGTCGCTCCCGCGGGAATCAGGGTGCGCCCGTTCAGGCGGATCGCGGATACCGTGGACGCCGAGACGCGATCCCGAAGATTCGACGAGCGGGACGACAGATCCTGGTCGAGCATCACCTGGATCTCGGTTCCTGCGGGAATCACGTCGTTGTTGTTGCCGCGACCACGCCGCCGAGCCTGGGTGTTCTCGACGTCGTCGCGCAGGGCCGCGATGTCCCGACGAAGGCTTGTCACTTCGTTGCTGCTCACCCGGACATAGCCCCGTCCGTCACGACGGTCGTCGGCCGGAAAGTCGCCCTGCTCGCGCATTTGTTCGGCCAGACGGGTCACACTCTGGCGGATGACCTCCTGCCGCTGCTCAAACTCTCGGGCCCTCCGGTTTCGCTGAGGAACCGTCGCCATCACGTCGTCGAGCACCTGAAGGTCGTTCTGCAGGGCCGCGAGATCGCGGGGACGCGCATAGTTCTGTTCGTACTGCTGGCCGCTCTGGGCCGCCTTGGTTTCCGCCCCGAGGGTGAGTAAGCCGAAGGTTGCCATCACTGAACGAATCATCATCTTCTTCATTTGTCTTGCTCTTCTTTCTTTTTCCAAAACCACCACGTCCCGCGACCAAGGCCGCAATTGGCTTGAACTCGGGGAGAACGAATCGGCGGACGGCTCTTGGGCGAGGAGGGCGAGCCGTCCGCTACGGCAAGAGCAAGTCCCGAGCCACGAGGTGGAAGCTAACGCTAAAGAAGTTAGGCGCACATCGTGACGGACGGAGGCCTTCTTCGGCCATGACGAATGTAGAAATCGTCATGGCTGCGACCAGCCGCTCCACGTCGCACGCGCTCTCCCGCAGGGCGAAAGGTGACTCGGAACACGTTGAGGGAGAGTACAAGTCGATCAGGGGAGGGGCAAGGGGTCGCGAAGACCCCTGATGCCACATTCGCAGGCCCGCGCCGCACGGGTGGCACGTGCGTTGCTCTCACCCTTCAGTCATGAGAGACCTGAGTAGATGATTGCCCCCTTCCTCCTCGCCGCTTTGCTCTCCGCGCTTTCGCCCACGAACCCTGAGGCCACGCCTCAACCGTCGAAAGCGGGCGAGCCGGGACTCGTGCAGCGCAGGCTCCGTGCTTTTCTCGATGATGGGGAGGGTGGAGGACGCGGGATCCACTGGGGCCCCTTCGCTCCCCGCATAGAGATCGTCAGCTCGGGAGGCGGGCCGGCCGGCGTGCTTCATTTCTGGACTCCCGATATCGCGGGGACGTCCTTCGATATCCACGCCGCGGCGTCGTACTCGATCTACCGGTACCAGCACTACGACGTCCAGATCGGGCTCGTGCCTCATGAAGGGGAACGCGTCCCACGTGAAGAACGAGGCACTAACGCGCTCTTCCCCCTCTCAGACCTCGAGAAAACCGCGGCCCTTGCAGGATTCAACGTATACGCGTCCGCCCAGTATCGCGACTACCCACGAGAAGACTTCTTCGGAAGCGGGCCCGCCTCCCTGCGCGCGGCGCGAACCGACTACCGTCTGAAGGACGCCCTTTATGAGGCCATCGTGCGATTCTCGGCCGGGAGCGTTTCCTTCATGGGACGCGCCGGTCTCCTCCAGACCTCCATTCATCCAGGCCTCGACTCTGGGTTCCCCGACACCGGACTCTCCGGCAACGAGAGCACCGCGCCCGGACTCCTTCGCTCACCCGACTTCATCCATGTCTCCGCGGGTGCCTGGCTCGAGCGACGCGACGAGCCCTCGAACCCGCACCGAGGCCTTTCCCTGGGGATCGCCGCGTCCAGGTTCAACGATCGGAGCGGAAACGCCTTCCAGTTCAACCGCGTCACCGTGGACCTGAGGGAATACCTTCCCCTCGGCTCGAACCGCCACGTGATCGCGCTCCGCCAGGTCACCTCGCTCGACCAGCCCGATGCGGGGGCCCGCGTGCCCTTCTACCTTCAGTCCAAACTGGGCGGAAGCCTCCTCCTGCGTGGATACCCGTCCTCGCGATTCCGCGACGACAAGCTTCTGGCCCTGGCCGGAGAGTACCGCTTCGAATTGCGGCCGAAGGTGGAACTGGCCCTCATCTACGAGGCCGGAAAAGTGTTCTCGAAGATGAGCGCGTTTGACCTGAGCCAACTCGAACGCAGCTTTGGTGTGGGAATTCGGCTGAAGTCGCCCCGGAAGGTCCGGTTCCGCGTGGATGTGCTTCGAAGCACCGAGGGGACGAGAGTTCAGCTCAAGCTCGGCCCTTCGTTCTGAGGCGTTGCTCTCCCTGGGTTCCTCCGCAAGGGAACGTTCGGCATAGGCGGGAGCACGGGAGCCGTACTCGGACGCAGCCTTCAGGCCATCCAGGACCTGGTCAGAAGCTCGGTCGCCGTCAAACCGGCCATCCCGCCTACCACCGATGGAAGGCTACCGATTCCTACTGGGGTTGGACCAGGCTGTAGGTCACGTTGCCCGAGGCGTCCTTCATGAGAACGGCAACCTGCGATTTGGCGCCCTCGGCATCGGTCGCGGTGCATTCGAACGACTTGCCGGGCTCGGTCGCGCGGTACTTTGAGCCGCAGGAAACAGTGGCCTCAAGGTCGTCCGTCTCCTTGAGCCCGTTCTTGATCACCGTTTCGAGAGCAGCCAGATCGAGCAACCCTTCGGCCTTGACAACCTCCCAACTGATGTTGCCCTTATCGTCCTTCTGAGTCACCTTCACCACAAGACGGCCCCCGACGGCAGGGGTGGCGGTGCATTCGAAGCTGTCCGCCACCTTCATGGGATGGGACTCGGGACAGGTCACAGAGGCGATCTGCAGCCCCAACTGTGATTTCACGCCCTCGCTGATCGAGGACTTGATGGCGTCCATGCTCAACATCGATGTGCAGGCCACCATTCCGAGCAGGGCGGCCGCTCCGGCCACCCTTGCCATGATCACTGAGTTCTTCAAAAGCTTATCTCCGCCTCTCGCATTCTTTTGACCCAGGTGTCATGCCAACGGGCCGATCCGCGAAGTCTTCCCGTCATCGGGAGGTGGCGAATGGCTGTCTGGAAAACGAGAGTGTACGTCTAGCCTAACTTATCTGCTCGACCTTCGCCGCCATCTCGTCGATGGCGTTGATCGAAACGTTGCCTTCTTCGCATGCCCTCATCCGGCCCCCGACAACCTTACTTACGATCGCTGGTCGCTACCGCCTGGCCCGGGCGTCCCACAGTATCCCCCGCACTGCGGCGACCGCTTCGTCGAGTCGGTCGTTGACGACCACGTGGCGGAACTCGGAGGCTCGCGCCATCTCGCCCCGGGCGTTCTGAAGCCGCACCGCCAGGGACTCTTCCGACTCGGAACCGCGCCCGCGGAGGCGTTCGCGCAGCACCTCTTCGGAAGGAGGCTTCAGAAAAATGGACAACGCCTCTGGATGGGCCTTCAAGATCTGCGCGGCCCCTTGCACGTCGATGTCCAGCACCAGGTCCTTACCCTGGGTCCGAGCGCGGTCGAGTTCGGCCTGGGACGTGCCGTAGCGACGACCATGGACTTCAGCCCATTCCAGGAAGGCGCCCTTCGCCACCAGGTCTTCAAACTGCGTTTCGTCCACGAAGAAATACTCGCGGCCGTTCTCCTCCCCTTTTCGAGGAGCGCGGGTCGTGTGGGAGATCGAAAACAGCAGATCGGGGACCTCCGCGAAAACCCGCTTGAGGACCGTCGATTTCCCGCCACCCGAAGGGGCGGCAATGATGATCAGCAGCGGCTCGGTCATACTGCGGGGTCGGTTCGGAACTGAAGGTCGTGCAGGCGCGCGTAGATGCCATTGCGGGCCAGAAGTTCGTCGTGAGAACCCTCTTCACGTATCTCGCCCTTCTCCAGCACGAGAATGCGATCGGCACGCCGCACGGTGGCCAGCCGATGAGCGACCACCAGGGTCGTCCGGCCCTTCATGAGATTAAAAAGAGCCTGCTGGACCAGACTCTCCGACTCGGTATCAAGGGCCGAGGTGGCCTCGTCGAGGATGAGGATGGGCGGGTCCTTCAGGATGGCGCGCGCGATGGCGAGACGCTGCTTCTGGCCTCCGGAAAGGCGCGAGCCACGTTCGCCGATGACCGTGTCGTAGCGGCGCGGCAGGTCGAGAATGAAGTCGTGGGCGAAGGCCGCGCGGGCTGCACTTTCGACGAGGGTGCCTTCAACGCCCGCCATTCCGTATGCGATATTGGCGCGCACGGTGTCGTTGAAGAGGATGGTTTCCTGCTTCACCAGGGCGATCTGCCGGCGAAGGCTCTCGATCGTGACATCGCGGATGTCCACTCCGTCGACCAGGATCGAACCCGAGGTTACGTTGTAGAAACGAGGCAGCAGATTCAGAAGCGAGGTTTTTCCAGAGCCGCTCATCCCCACGATCGCCACGATTTCGCCCTTGCGCGCTTTCAAGGAAGCGCGGGAGAGGACGGGACCCGAGTTTTTGTCGTAGTGGAATGAAACGTCCCGGTACTCCACCATGTCTCGGAACGGGGCCATCGACCTCGCGGTCGGCGAGTCGCGGATCTCAAAGTGCGTGTCGAGTAGAGCAAAGGCCCGTTCGGCGGCGGCGAGCGCCCCCTGAAGCGCGGCGTTCACCTTCGACAGTCGTTTCACCGGAGTGTAGAGAGCGAAGAGGCCGGCCAGGAAAGAAGTGAAAGACCCGGGGGTCATGATCTCTCGGGAGATCGCCCACTGGCCATAGCCGAGGACGAAAACCACGGAGAGACCACCGACTGCTTCCATCAGAGGCGGCAGAAACGCGGTGGTGCGGGTCATTCTCAGGTTCACACCCTGGAGCCGTTCCAGGGCCTTCTCGAACCGGGCCTTTTCAAACGCCTCCATCCCGAAGGCCTTGACCACCCTGAAGCCTGAAAACGTCTCCTGAAGGAGGTTCGCGATGTCTTTGCCTCGGCGCATGGAACTTTCGTTCGATGAACGCAGGCGCCTCCCCAGCTTGACCAATGGGGCGAAGGCCAAAGGCATCAACACCAGAACGATGATGGCGAGGCGCCAGTCGAGATAGAAGAGGAGGAAGACGAGGCCCAGGACGGTCAGCCCCTCTTTCAGCAGGTCGCCGGTGATTTCGCCGAGCGCATTCTGGATCCTTTCCACGTCGGTGATCAGGTGGCTCATCAGCGAGCCCGTGGTCCGCTTCGCGAAGAAATCGAAGGACTGATCGAGGATGTGAGAGTAGATGGCGCGCCGCAGGTCGAGGACGGCTTTCTGGCCGGCCTCGGAGAAAAGGGTGGTGGAAAAGTACGCCCCCAGCCCCTTGATCACATAGAGGGAGACGATCGCGATCGCCACTTCCCA
Organism: uncultured Acidobacteriota bacterium; assembly: GCA_964520805.1. Classification (GTDB taxonomy): domain Bacteria; phylum Acidobacteriota; class Vicinamibacteria; order Fen-336; family JAGNNV01; genus JAGNNV01. Next base: position 7,241 of record CAZFQH010000135.1, read on the forward strand.
AAAGCGCACTGTCTTGATGAGCACATCGTCCACGATCGGGCGGATCATCGACACCAGCGCCGCGTTCGACAGGCCGTAGAGGACGGTGGCGAACCAACCCGTGAAAATGAGGGACCGGTGCGGCTTCGCGTATCCCAACAGGCGGCGGGTGAGCTGCCAGGAAGTGGCCTTCGGTTGTGGAGCCGGCGCTGGGGCTTGGGCTCCCCTGGCCTGAGCCCGCTCGTCCCGCCCGTCTCTCAAGGCGGCTCCGCCATCTGCGGACGCGGGTCCAGGAGATACATCCAAAGACGCTCGAGGGATGACTTCAGTCAATGCGATTGGGCCGAGGTGTGGGAGTTTAGTGGGCCTCGCGTGTTTTCCTGCTACGATCTTTTCCCGCGATGAAACTGAACCGATTCGGGGTTCTCACCCTTGTCCTGGCCCTGCCGTCCTGCTACGACTTTCACACCGTCGGGCCGGAGGATCCTCCGGCGATCAAGCTGCCCTCGACGGTCGCGGTGTTCGTGGTCTACCAGCGCCCCGTGGGCTGTATCAACACGGTTTCGTCCTGTGCAGGACCGGTCACGTTCCATGCCAGCTGGATGACTCTGGGCTCACACATCACTCTGACTCAGACCGCGAACCACACCTGGACCGCGACGGTGCCCGACGTCCCGATCAACTTCCCTGGCGTTGACCCTTACCGCGTGTACGCCGTCGATCCTTTCCTACTCGACTCCCCCACCGTCGGCGTGTCAGCCGACCGTCTCATCATCGGCGGCGAGAGGATTGTTTCGATCCAGAACGCAGGGGGCACGCGCGAACAGGGCCTGATCTACATCGACGCCAGCGGGAAGGGTCGAACGCCTCATTAGCGAGTCAGCTCAGGGCTTCTGACGCCCGAGGATCGCGACCGCCCGCATTGCACTCGCGGCCACTTGCGGGTCCCTGTCCTTGGTCAGTGGCTCCATGGCCGCCAGGGCGTCGGTCACGCCGGCGTTCCCCAGGGCGGCGCACAGGCCCGCGCGAATTTGCGGATCCGTCTCGCGAAGGTAGTCAAGCGCCTCGGGAAGGGCCCGCGCTCCAAGCTCTTCCAGATAACCACGAGACTGGCGGGCGCGGTCCCTCGATTCTGAGAGCCCCAGGATTACGGTATCTATGAACGGGCGGTCACCAAACAGCAGGATGGCGAAGGCGTAAGCCGCCCGCAGTTCCTCGTTCTTCTCCCGCTGGAACCCTCGCTTGAACCGGCTCTCGTGTTCTTTGTCTCCAAGACGCGCCAAGGCTTCGATGGCAGGCCTTCGGCGTTTGGGGTCGGCCAGGAACGCGAGGCGCTGGAAGAGAGAACGGTCTTGAATCAGGGCCAATTGGGCGAGGGAATTCAACCCCAGACTGCCCTCTTCGGAATCCGGCGAACGCTCGAATAGCGCCCGGAGGTCGGGAGCGGCATCGACCACCTTCAGGCGGCCCAGACCCGCAATCACGCGGCGCCTGACCGGGCCCGCATTGTCGCGAAGAAGGGGAGCCAGGGCCTCGCCATCCGCGGACGTGCCTACCTTTACAAGAGCGCTCACCGCAGCGAGACGCACCGTCGACGCGGGGTCTCTGAGTGCGGCGACGAGATCGACCGCGACCTCCGTCCCGCCCAGGATCCCGATGGCCTCGGCCGCGTGTTCGCGTACTTCGGCATCCGCATCCTTGAGTCGCGCAGCCAGCGACCGATACACCTCGAAATCAACCGCCGCCACCAGCAGAGGCTCCGGCTTGTCGCGGCCATCCGAGAAAATGGCCAGGAACTTCGACGACCGGGGGCGATCGCGGTGGGTGTAGATCTCGACCACGCCGTCAATCGATTCCAGGCGAACGCGCGGT
>CAZFQH010000136.1:0-6475 GCA_964520805.1 uncultured Acidobacteriota bacterium
ATTCCATAGACTCTGCGGTGCGGGCAACGCGTCTCCTGTTTCGCGACCAGGCAGGAGTAGCACGATCCGCACTGCCCGAACACATCGTAGAACGTGACCACGTCGCCTTGTACGATCTCCTCCCCGAAGGGGTCGCGGGGAGCGCCCGCGGTTTCGATCACTTGGCCGCAGGACACGTGCCCGGGAATGATGGGCCAGGGCACCGAGTCGAGCCGTCCCTCGTGAAGGTGGACGTCGGTGCCGCAGACTTCACTCGCCAGCGTTTCGATCAGGATTCCGCCGGGCGGCAGCACCGGCCGGGGGTGCTCGCGGAGTTCAAGGGGCGCATGAGGGGCGGTCATCCAGACGGCGCGGGTATTTTTCACACCCGGCTTCTTATCACCGTTAGACTCCTCCCGCTAGCCCATGTACGAGAGACATTTCGGCTTCACGGAGAAGCCCTTCAATCTGACCCCGGACTCTCGGTATCTTTTTCTTTCCCAGAAACACCAGGAGGCGTTTGCGAACCTCTCGTTCGGGGTGAGCGAGCGCAGCGGTTTCCTTCTGCTCACGGGCGAAGTCGGAACCGGCAAGACCACGCTGATCCGGCATTTTCTGTCCCAGGTGGGTCCGGATGTGCGCACCGCGGTCGTCTTGTATCCAGCACTCTCCGCGGGTGAGATGTTCCACGCCATTCTTCAGGATCTGGGCGTGCCATTCGCGGGGGGCTCGCTCAAAGATGCGGTGGACACTCTCGCGAATGCCCTGATAGAGGCGAAAGCTCTCGGCCTCAAAGTGGTGGTTCTGATCGACGAAGCCCAGAGCCTCAAGCCTCATGTACTCGAGCAGTTGCGACTGCTTTCGAATCTCGAGACCGAGCGCGAGAAGCTGCTCACTTTGGTCCTCGTCGGCCAGCCCGAGCTTCGCGAGATGTTGGATCAGCCCTGGCTGCGCCAGCTCTCCCAGCGGATCACTTCCAGATCGCATCTCGAACCCCTCTCGCTGGAAGACACACAGAACTACGTTCGGCACCGGCTGGTGGTTGCGGGCGGTCAGGGTAGGGAGATCAGCGACGCGGCCGCGATGAAGGTGTACGAACTCTCTGGAGGCGTGCCCAGGGTGGTCAACCTGCTATGCGATCGCGCGCTCGTCGGGGCCTTCGGACGAGGCCTTAAGCAGGTCGATGAAAACCTCGTGGATCTCGCGGCCGAAGAGGTTCTGCCCAAACCCCTGGCTCCCAAACTTCGCTTGAAGCGGCCGGTGGCAGAAGTCCTGGCCCTGTTTGGCCTGGGACTGCTCGTCATCCTCCCCCTGCGCTATTGTCGGGCCGAACCGCCGACTGAAGCCGCTCCGCCCCGGGCCCTGGCAACGCCAGTGCCGAAAACGACGCCTTCGCTCGTCGCTTCACCGCTCCCGTCGGGGTCCCCTGGTGGGGCGTCCGGGTCACCTGCAGGATCGGCTTCCGCGGTCCCTTCCATTCGTGCCGTCCGCTGCGGGGCCGTCGCGGATTCCAGATCGGCGGCGATCGGCGCCATCGAAGGGTTCCTGGGAACTCCGGGATTCGACTCGGCTCAGGCTACGCTCACGTTCGAGCAATGGCGCGAACTGAATCTGCCCGCGATCGCTCCCTTCCGGACGGCCATGGGCGCGTGCGAGGCGGCCGTGTTGCCGGCGGGGGCCACGACCACCAAAGTCACCGACGCGAGCGGCGACTACGAGATGGAGAATGCCCGGCTCAATGAGGCTTATCTGGGCACGGCCATCATCTGCTTCGTAGACCGCGACAATGTTCTCGCCAAGCCCGAACTGGCGCGGGTGGAATGGGCGCGTCGCATTCTCGAACGGCGAGGTCTGGTGGCGCGTCGCGCCCCGGATTCCGTCCTCAAAGCCGCGCTCGCCAAGGTTGGAGAAAACGTCGGTTTGAAAGGCGCGACGTCGGTCGAAGGCCCCCTGCTGGCGGCTTTGTATTCGCTCGAGGGAGCCACCCCAAGGCGTGCGGGAACCTCCCGATGAGTCTGGTTCTGGAGGCGCTGCGCAGGGTGGAAAAGCCTGGCGCTCGTCCCGGAAGCATCGGAGTGGCGGTCGCCTCGTTCCGTCCTCCGCGACGTCGCACCCCCTCGGTTCTTCCTCTAGTGCTGGGACTCGGAACCGGAGGCCTCTTCGTCTACTTATGGGGCCCGCCTTTCCGTGAGACTGCCTTGACGGACATCAGTCCTTTGTCGCTCGCCGCCGCGGAACCGTTGGTGCCGGTGCGACCGATCCGGGGGCGCGCGGGACTGCCGCCGATGCGCCTTCCAGAGAATGTGAAGCCGGCCTCGCACGAGTCCGGCTCGAGCGAGAACGTTCCCGGCATCGAATCCGGATCCGTGGAGCGGCGTCGAAGGGCCCGGCCGCCTGCAACCGAAAGTTTTCTGCCCGCGGTCCTGAGACCGGCCCTCGTGCTTCAGGCCATTGGGGAGAGGGATGGGCGGCCGATCGCGGTCATCAATGATCGGCTGGTGCGCGAGGGCGATGTGATGAACGGCGCCAGAATCATCCGGATCGGCTCGGATCATGTGGAGGTTCTCGGGGCGGATCAAAGACCCTCGACCGTGCATTTCGCCCCACCTCCGGAACCGGAGCCCACGCCCATTCCGGAGTCGCACTGAGCGACCTGGTCGCTTTTTGTAGAGGTTCCCCAGCAGAGATGACCCGGACCATTCACGACCTCGAAACACCGGCGGTTCTGATTGATCTGGACCGCCTTGAGCGGAACATCGCGGCTATGAGCGCACGGGCCCGGGAGGGGGCCGTGCAACTCCGCCCTCACGCCAAGACCCACAAGATCCCCGAGATCGGCTGGATGCAGATCAAGGCGGGTGCGGTGGGCTTGTCCCTCGCGAAGACTTCGGAGGCCGAAGTCTTCGCGAGGCACGGTTTCCCTGACCTCTTCGTGGCCTATCCGGTGGTGAGCCCTTCCAAGGCTTCGCGGCTTGTGGAGTTGGCCCGACGAGTGACGCTTACCGTGGGGGTTGACAGTGTCGAAGGTGCGTCGATTCTGGGGGCTTCGGCCGCGCGGGTTGGCTTGAATCTGCGGGCCAGCCTGAAGGTCGACAGCGGTTTCCACCGCGTCGGCGTGGCTCCGGAGGTCGCGGTCGAAATCGGGACGCGTATCGCCGCCATTTCGGGGCTTTCCCTGGTCGGTGTTTTCACCCACGCGGGGCAGGCCTATCATCGCAGCGACCCTGCCGAGATCCGGAACGACAACGCGACCGAGGCTTCCATCGTGGTGGCCGCGGCTGCAGGTTTACGCAAGGCCGGAGTCGCGATCGAAACCGTGTCGGTGGGCTCCACTCCCACCGCGCGTTTCGGCTTCGCGCACGCGGGGGTTACCGAGGCCCGGCCCGGAAACTATGTCTATCTTGATCGGACCCAGGTGGGCCTTGGAACCTGTGGTTTCGAAGACTGCGCGATGTCGATACTCGCCACGGTAGTGAGCGTTTCGGGTCGCGAGCGCGCGGTTCTGGACTCAGGGAGCAAGACCCTGGCCCTCGATATGCTCCGTCCGAAGCCCGATGGCCACGGGCTGATCGTGGGCAGCGATTCTCGTCTTTCGGGTCTCTCGGAGGAACACGGCATCGTGGCGGTGGCGCCCGGGGACACTTTCCGCATCGGGCAGCGGGTCCAGGTTTTGCCGAATCACGCCTGCGTGGTTTCGAACCTGCACGATCGCGTTTACGGAGTGCGGGGAGAGCGAGTGGAAACGGAGTTCGAAGTAGCGGCCCGCGGCTGCGTGGACTGAGGTCCTTAGCCATAGTCCCGAAAGACTATCGTGCGGTGAGCAGCGCTTCCGCCATGGAGAGAGCGTCGGTAGCCCAGTAGGTCGTCGGTCGGGCGTGCCTAGACAGACCGTCCATAGGCCGACAGGAAAGCACCAGGTCCCGTTGTCGAGCCGGGATTCCATCGCGGCCAAGTCGAGCGCCCATGAAGGCTCCGACCAGGGAGGGCAGCGCATCTTCCGCGGGGGATTGCGCCGCGGCCGCCTCAACCGCCTGCTCGAATGAATCCGAGTGCAGGAGGTGGAACATGCACGCGCGGACGGTGGCTCCAACATCCGGTACGCCTGCGCCGCCAATGGGCGCTGGCGGTTCGGCGGCACCGGCAACTGCCGCGATGATCGCGGGAGAGGCCCCCGAACGGCGCGCGAAAGCGTGGGCGGCCTCCACCACAGCGGTGGCGGACAGACCATGAAGCAGGGATTGGAATGCGACGGCCAGGACCGCGGCGGCGTCCAACGCGACCTGTGCGGGGTGAGTGAGTGCGGTGTCGGCGCGCACCTTCTCAGCCAGAATGGAAGGGTCCGCAGCGTGGCCCCAAAGGGCGAGGGCGGTGACCCTTGATAGTGCGGCGGCGCTCTGGCCTTCGGCGAGCGTGTACCCTGACGCCACGGCGTTGATCGCCCGGTCTGGTTGGTTGGGTTTTGATCCCGCCCACGTCACGTAGGCCCTTTGCAGGCTCTTGTGGTCGGACGCGAGGTCGAGGATCGACCGGGCGCAGGCGATCGCGATCTCTCCCGCCGATCCCAACTGGCCGGCCGCCGAATCGGGGCGCGCGGTCTGGTCGCGAAAGACTCCGAGGGAGCTCCCCACCAGATAACCGAGCCAGGCTCCCTGCGCGTGAGAGAGCAGGGCCGGGTCTTTCACGGCACCCCCCTTTGCGAGGCGCACGATGGGCATGCTGGTTTCGCGCTCGGCCCGGAATGCCAGATCCCAGTCACGCTTGGCCAGGTCCAGCGCGACCGATCGGGAGCCGGCGAAGAGCCTGGGTGTCGATCCGTTCGCCTCATCGTCGTACACGGGTTCGTTTCCGTACTGATCGACGATGAGCCCGCCCGCGGCAAGGACGAGGCAGTGCCCGGCGGCAAAGTCCCACGACTTCGGGGAGTACAAGGATGTGGTGGCACACGCTTCGCCCGCGGCTACCCGCGCCAGTCGGTGAGCGATGCTCGGGATGGACATCACCCGTGCGGGCTTTGTGCATTGGAGATTGGCGCGCGCGGCCCGGTCGCCTCCTCCGGAAACAAGAACGATATCGAGTTCGCCCAGTCTCTCGGGGAGTTTGTTTACCACCGGCATTCCGTCTTTTGAGACCCCCTCGCGCCCCTGGACCGCCGCATACACAGCACCGTGGTCATCCGGATAGCCGAAGGGATGAACCACTCCCAGGACGGGACGTCGCTCAAAGACCAGAGCGATTGAAACTGAGCTGCCGCGGCGGCCTTTGATGTAGTCGCGCGTGCCGTCGTTGGGATCGACCACCCAGACGGGCGCTCCGGCTGCTCCTGGTACCCGGCCGGTTTCTTCGCCGAGGAAACCGAAATCGCCGTTTCCGCCGAGCAGGATCCCGCGGATCAGTTGCTCGGCCTCGGTGTCGGCCGGGGCTTTGTCGTATTCGCCGCGAGGCCCGAGCGGTCGATGGAAGTCGGCCCGCAAAAGATCGCCCGCGGCGCGCGACGCCCGGATGGCAAGGTCGAGGTAGGGCTCGAATGAGTTCACCCGCGCATTGTACGGTCCGGGAAGACTACGGTGTCACGGGTGTTGAGGGAGTCGCGGGCACAGCCGGAGCTTTGAAGTTCGGCAGGTCGTTCCAGTGCATGATGGTGTTGAACAACATCCCGAATTCACCGTGGTTCTGCCACCGGTAGCAAGGGTTCCCGGCGAACAGCACGACCTGCCCCTTACCCACGGGGAGGTCCACGATGGCCGGGCGATCGCGAATCTCCGCGGCGCCGCGCATGAGACCGGACAGGATCGAACGATCGCCGCCCGGATACTTCATGAGCACGCGGTCCTTCTCGTTTTCCGGCACGGTGAGCAGCGGACCATTACCGTAGCGCACGGGTATGGTCTTGCCCGTATAGCCGTAGAAGATCGGGCTTTCGGGAGCGAGGATCTCGGCCTCGATGATCGGCCCCGGCGCGTAGAAGGCGGGCGAAGGAGGGCGCGCGTCGATCTGCTGAGCGAGACCGAATTCAGGCGGGAAGTAGCTTGAAGCGGCAAGGGTGATGAGGGACCCTCCCTCGGAGACGAACTTCTCGAGTTCGCCCGCCCCCTGCAAGCCCATGCCGCCGGTGATGTCGTCGGACTCGCCATACCCGCCGAGGGTCGGGAACTTTGGATCCTTCTTGTAAGGCAGCGTCTTGCCGCGGTTCGGGACGTCGAATACCAGTCCCTTGGCGCTGCGACCCTGGTTCGGAATCAGGATGACGTCGAACTGCTCGCGCAGCTTCCCGGCCTTGACCTGCTCCTTGTAGATGAGCGTGAAAGGAATCTGGTGGTAGTCGAAAGCGTGACGGACCCAGCCGACCTCCTGAGTGTTGCCCCAGGTTGAGAAGATGGCGAGGCGGGGGAGGTCGACTTCGTGAGTGGCGACTTCGGGCACCGCGGCCGACGAAACCGCAGTCAGCCCCAGCGACTCCACCGCGGCTTTCACCGCAGCCGCGTCCTGACTCTGGGTG
>CAZFQH010000136.1:6485-9036 GCA_964520805.1 uncultured Acidobacteriota bacterium
GACTTGCGTGCCCTCGTGGGTGACCGCCTTCTGATTGGTCAGCGACCGGATGTTCTTCAGTCGGAAGCGCAGAGTGGCCATGTTGTTGGAGCCGTGGTTCAGGACGGCCACGAAACGCCCGCTGCCCGCCTGCGAGCCCAGGGGCTTCAGCAGATCGACCGGTTCGACCGCGGCCTGGAGGATCGCCACATCGGCAATCGCCTTGACCTCGGTCTGGTTCATCAGCCCCATGGTCCAGCCGGTGTCGTCATAGGTGCGCAGGTTGCCCTCGGGGAAGTTCTGTTTCTCAAGCAGGATCTTGGCGAGGCGGCCGTAGGGCTGATCGCGCTTGATGACGTAGGAGCCTGTGGGGAACCTGCCGTCCTTCGTCGTCACTTCCGCAGTCGCCCTGCCGACCTCGATGCCCTGGATGCGCAGCAGGTTCACCAGCATGGCCACACGGGTCGGGTCCTTCTGACCGCCGGGGATCACGAAGCCGTGCGGCGCTTCCTTCTTCCCGGACTCGATGGAGTTGAAGCTCTTCTTGTAGAAGTTCTCGAGGATCACCTTCGGGAACTTCGAAGTGAGTTCGAGGGCGGTCAGGACACCCGTCTGCATGTAGTTAGTGTTGTTACGCATCGACCAGACCACCTCCTTGTAGGGCGGCCAGGGGCGGTACCACTCGCGCGAAGTCTGATCGTTGCCGCCGCCTGCTCCGGGGCGGGAAACGGTGCGCTTCATCGTATTGGCGCCGCCGTTGCCGAAGGTCTCGTACATCCGGATGATGCCGTTGTGGTTGCTCGACATGAAGGCGAGGTAGCCGGGCGACCACATGTCGACGAAGGCGAAGTCCCATACGCCGGGCATGCCGTACTTCATCATCTGCGACTTCTCATAGTTCGTGAACCACGGAAGCTCGGCGTAGAGGATGGGGTCGAGGGTCGGATTCTGCGGAGCCTGGCCGGAGAAGGTATAGAGGAAGGGCACCGATTCGTGCAGGTCGTGCATGATCGGAGGGTGCCACTTCAAGTACCAGTCGAGCACATTGCGCATCGAGGTCTGTGAATAGTTGATGTCGCGATTGTTGTCGTGGAAGACATATTTGCCCCAGTAGGGCACGTTCGCGGACTGGTTGTTCTCGTCGTTCTCACCGACCTTGTGGCGGTGATACCAGTCGACGACCCGGTCGCGACCGTCGGGCTCGACCACGGGATTGATGGCGACGATGACGTTGTCACGGATGCCCTGATAGAGGGCGCTGTCGTCCGCAACCAGCCGATAGGCGAGTTCCATCAGCATTTCGGGCGGCCCGGTCTCGGGCGAATGCTGTCCGCCGGAAACGTAGTAGATGGGCTTGGCCTTCGCGATGACGTCCTTGATCTGCGCTTCGGTGTACGTGCGCGGATCCGCGATCTGGCCGTGCCAGCCGCGATGGAGTTCGAGGTCCTTGATGGTCTGCTCGCTCGCGATGTTCACGATGAGCTGATCGCGGCCTTCATCGGTCTTGCCGATAACGAGAATCTTCACGCGTGGGGAGGCCTTCTCGAGCGCACGGTAGTATGCGTAGGCCTCAGTGGTGGTGGTCAGTCGCTCCGGTGTGCCGACGTGGCGGCCGAGGATCTCTTTCGGGGTCGGAATGCCCTTCTTTAATGGAAGGTGATCGACCAGGGGCGAGGAAAACTCCGGCCGCGTGGTCCACTCTTTGACGAGTTTCGCGAACTCGGGGTCGGTGGCCTGGGGCGCCGCGGGCTTGGCGGCCTGCGCGATGGCCGAGTCGGGCGTCAGGAAGATCGACGCGGCGAACGCGCCCAGGATCAAGGTCTTGTGGGGAGAAGAATGTCGCAAAGGGGCCTCCAATGGAAACATGACGCGGGGGTGCGATTGGGTTCTGGCAAAGAGAGTCCGAAGCCGCCCGACAGGTCCAGCAACGATACCGCATTGCCCGTCGTCGGTCAGGACGGCCGGTAACGCACGACGATCACGCGGGCCTCCGTATCGCAGGTTTTCAGAGTATCCAGTATGAACGCGAGGGCCTCGTCCTGCGCGGCCCCGCCGGTGCCGCCTCCGATGATCGGGAAAGCGACCGACTTGAATCCCTGCTCCTCGACGATCCGCAAGGCCGAGACCACTGAACCCTTGATGGAACGCTCCGAGGCGACCCAAAACATGCTGATGCCCGCCACGTGGATGATGCCGCGGTAGGGAAGCCGGCCGGCACTCGTCAACACCGCGCCGCCTATCGGGATGGGCCCGGCTTTCGCCACTTCCCGAAACGGCGCGTAGCCTGCTTTCTTCTTGATCGCCCCCGACACTCCGTGAGGAATCAGCAGCCACCAGGGGATGATGTTGCGATTCCAGGCGTTCACGATCACCTCGACATCCTGCGCGAGCAGGTCGCCCTCTACGATCTGGGGGGTCATTTCATGACCGATACTATCCGCGACCTGCCGGCCGTAAAAACCTCACGCGGCGCGAACGCGATAAACTGCGCGCAACGCTGTTCGCACCAATGCGTGACGTGCGCCCTTAGCTCATCTGGATAGAGCACTTGGCTTCGAACCAAGGGGTAGGG
>CAZFQH010000137.1:0-9023 GCA_964520805.1 uncultured Acidobacteriota bacterium
CGGTATGCCCATCATCGATGTCGACAAGGCGCGCGTCGTCATGGTGATCAAGCGCTCGATGAACCCGGGCTTCGCCGGCATCGACAACGAGCTCTACACCATGGACAAGACCCTCATGCTCTTTGGCGACGCCAAGGCGGTGGTGGGGGAACTTGTCAAGGAAGTCGCCGCCGCGGACTCCTAGCAGCCCATGCCGACCCTCCACACGGACCGCGGCTCGTTGGAGAGGAGCCCGCTAGAACCCGGCGAGGGCGCGGATGGCCTCGGCGATCTTCGTGGCGTTCGGCAGAAAGAACTCCTCGAGCGGGGGTGAGTAGGGCACCGGGGTGTCGGGCGGGGCCACGCGGACGATCGGGGCGTCGAGATCGAGGAAAGCGTGTTCGGCGATGAGTGCGGCGATTTCTCCGCCGGGGCCGCCGGTTTTCGTGGCTTCGTGAACGATGAGGACGCGTCCCGTTTTCTTCGCGGTCGCGAGAATGCGCGCGCGATCCATGGGCAGCAGAGTGCGAAGGTCCAGAACTTCGACACTCACGCCTTCTTTCGACACCGCCTCCGCGGCTTCGAGCGAGGAGTGCACCATGGCGCCGTAAGTGATGATCGAGACATCTTCCCCCGCGCGGACAACCCGCGCTTCTCCGATGGGTGTTGTGTAGTCGTCTTCAGGAACGTCTTCCTTCAGGCGCCGGTATAAGAACTTGTGCTCGAGGAAGATCACCGGGTCGGGGTCGCGGATGGCCGCGATCATCAGCCCCTTGGCATCGGTCGGCGTGGCCGGGACCACGATCTTCAGCCCGGGCACGTTCATGAAATACGACTCCGGGCTCTGGGAGTGAAAGGGCCCGCCGTGGACTCCCGCCCCCGAAGGCCCGCGGATGACGATGGGCACGCCGCCGCCCCAGCGGTAGCGGCTCTTCGCCGCGTAGTTCACGATCTGGTTGAAACCGCAGGCGATGAAATCAATGAACTGAAGTTCGGCGATCGGCCGCATGCCGAAAAGCGAGGCCCCGATGGCCGCGCCGATCAGCCCGGTTTCGGAAATCGGAGTGTCCACGACCCGCTCGGGACCGAACTTCTCGAGAAACCCCTGCGTGACCCGGAAGGCGCCACCGTACGTGCCAACGTCCTCGCCGAGGATGAAGACCCGCGGATCACGCGTCATCTCCTGCTCCATGGCCTGGCGGATGGCTTCGAGATAGGTGAGGACGGCCATGGTCTTAGCGCCCCGCCGCTTTCCGAACCTGGCGCACGATTTCCGGGGTCCCGTCTTCGGCGGTCGATCCGAAGTAGACGTCGGTCAGGCCGGAACCGCCCGGCGGCATGGGCGACGCCTCCGCACTCGCGAGTTCGGTGATGAGCTCTTCGTCCACCCGTCCGGCAATCTCCTGAAGGTCGGCCGCGGTGACCCCGTCGGCGAGGAGGAAATTCTCGTAGAGCAGGATCGGGTCGCGTGGAGCCCATCGGTCCACCTGCTCCTGGGGGACGTACTTCATGTCGTCGTGTTCAGCGTGGCCCTTCATCCTCATGGTCAGCGCTTCGATAAGAGTGGGGCCGAGGCCTTGACGGGCTCGCTGGACCGCGCGGCGGGTGGCGTCGTAAACCGCCAGGATGTCGTTCCCGTCCACTTGTTCGCCGAAGCAGCCGTAGGCTTTCGCGCGATCCACGAACTGGGGGTTGGCGGTCTGCCGCGACGTGGGGGTTGAATAGGCCCAGCCGTTGTTTTCCACGATGAGGACGAGCGGCGCTTTCTGCACGCACGCAAAGTTCAGGCCTTCGTGAAAGGCTCCGGTCGAGGTGCCGCCGTCGCCGATCCAGGTGAGGGCCACCGTGCGCCGCCCGTTCATGCGTTCGGCCATCACCGCGCCGGTGAGAATCGGGATCATGTCGCCGAGCATCGAGATGACCGAAGGCATCGAACCTTCCGGGGAGAGCCAGCCGAAATGAACGTTGAGATCGCGGCCCCGAGTCGGCGATTCGGCCTTCGCCATGTACTGGCAGAAGATGTCGTGAGGCGAGCCCCCTCGCACCAGAATGGCCCCGAGATTTCGGATCAAGGGGGTGAAGATGTCCCCCCGCTCAAGCGCATAGGCGCTGCCCACCGAACAGGCTTCCTGCCCGAGGCTGCGATACAGGCCGCCCACCACCTTGCCCTGGCGGTAGAGATTGGAGAGCTTTTCCTCGAGACCGCGATTGAGCTTGAGGAAGTAGTACAGCTCAAGACGCTGGCCCCGGGTGAGGCGGTCGGACAAGGGCTTCTCGAGGGTCAAGGCCGCGCGATTCTAACGGTCTGCCCGCGGCGATTCATCGGTCTTGCGGTGCCGGCCCTTCCAGGACCTCCACGGAGACCGCCACCTTTTCGAGGTTTTCGAGGATCTGATTCCTCCAGACGTCGCTTGGAATGGGCACGCCGTGTTGCGGGGAAACCCCCACCGCGCGATTCCGACCGGTTCCCTTGGCGCGGTAAAGCGAAAGGTCGGCCAGTTCGACCACCGCGTCGAACGGCACGGTCTGGGGCGAGTCGGGGAAAAAGGGGAACGTCGCGAAACCCACCGAGCAGGTGCGCGAAAGCGGGGTCTCCGTGCGGATATCGAAAGGCGGCTGTCCGATCATGCGCACGATGCGATTGGCGATCTCGCTCCGCGGCAGGTCGGAAGCGCCCCGCGCCACGATCAGAAACTCCTCGCCGCCCCAACGGAAGATGAGATCGGAGGTACGCATGGCGGTTCGGAGTCGCGCCGCGGTCTGGCGCAGGACCTCATCGCCGGCCGCATGCCCGTAAGTGTCGTTGATCTGCTTGAAGTGGTCGAGATCGACGAGGAACAGATGGAGGGCAGGCGATCCGGGACGGCAGGCGAGGGACGCTTCGGCCTCGATCACCTCCGCGAAGTACCGCCGGTTCCGCAAACCCGTGAGCGGATCCGTGAATGAGGCTTCCCGCAGTTCCTGGGTCTTCTGATCGACGATGGTCTCGAGTTCCCGCTGACGTTTGCGCAGGGCGCGCGTGCGCAGGTCGAGGACCAGGAAGAAAAGCCCGAGCAGCGACGCGAGCCCAAGGGCCATGGCCCAGGGCTTCCGGTACCACGGAGTCGCGACCACGAAAGAGAGGCCCGCCTCCTGGCCGAAGCGGCCGTAAACGTCGCGGGTTTCCGCACGGAAGCGGTACGCGCCGGGGCCGAGGTTCGTGTAGTCCTTTCTGGTTTCCGCGGTCCAGGGGGACCAGTCGGCGTCCTGGCCGTCCAGACGGAATCGAAAGCGATTTCGTGACGGATCATCGAGGCTGGTGGAGGCCACTTCGAAACGCAGAGGCGCCAGGTGCGGCAGTTCGGTTTCGAGCGCGTCCATAGGCCCCCCGGAGAAGAGTTCGGCGCCTTGGGATTCCACTCTTCGGACCGAGGCGGAGATTGGAACGCCACTGTGCACATCGAGCTTTGGGTTGTACCGGAACGCTCCGTCGTCGGTACCGATCCAGACCTCCTCGGCGGACACTTCCAGAAAATCGAGAATGCGGCTGCCCGCCGGAGTGCGCAGGAGCGAGGTGGGTCGCGCGGTCAGCACGCCATCGTCTTTTCCCCGGATCAGGAGGAGAGGCCGTTTTGAAGACGCGACCCAGTAGCCGTTGTCCGTTGAGTCTTCAATGCGAAAAGCACCTCGACCAAGACCGAGGGCACTCGTGAAACCGGAATCGGCGACCAGGCCCTCTCCCTGAGGGGTCAGCACCGCGCTCCCGGTTCCGATTCGGATACCGTCTTTGAGAGCGATCACTTCCGCGAACCCGGCGGAGAGCCCTTCGGATTCTCCGAGCACGCGCACCGCGCTCATCTCCAATATCCCTTCGCGGCGAACCGGGAGGGCCGAGATCACGCGGCCGGTCACGAGCGAGACCCACAAACGTCCGTCCTGGTTTTCTCCAATGCTCGTGGCCTCGACGTTCGTCAGGTCCTCAGGCGCGGCCGAGGCACCAGCGAAGGCAAGAGGCGGCTCTGCCGACCACATCCCCATCGATCTCGACAGGGCGGCGGCGCCCGTTTGGGTGGCCACCCAGATTCGGCCTTCGTCTTTCGATTTCGCGAAGGCGCGCGCGAGTCCGGGGCGGACCAGTCGGGCCTTGGCGCCGGCGATTTCGTAAACACCGTCAGCGGTGGCGGCCAGAAGAGACCCGGCCGAGAGAAGTGCAAAGGACTGTTTACGCAGCGAGGCCACCTCCTCGAAGGCCTTGGCTCCGCAGGTCAGCCGGAATACCCCCTGGGAAGTGGCGGCGTAGATCGATCCCTCGTGGCGGACGATGGACTCGACGATGCCGGGCAGGCCCTCGCGCGTACTGAAGCTCTGAACTGGACCGGGCAGCAGAAATTGGGCGACCCCGCCGCTGGTTCCGGCCCACAACGACCCGGAGGACGTTTGCAGGGCCAGCACCGCGTTGTCGGGCAGCCCGCGATCCATGTCCATCTTGAATATCGCCCCCGAGGCGCTCAACAAGAACAGTCCGCTCCGCAGAGTTCCCACCGCGATCGACCCCGCGTCGATCTGTCGAACACTCAGAATTTCGGAACTCGCAAGAACCGGGTGTGATGCGGTCAAAGACTCCGTGTGCCCCGTTTTGGGATCGAGACGAAAAAGACCACGGTCCTGCGTTCCAACCAGAAGCGAGCCCGCCAGACCCTCAGCGAGCGCGCTCACGCGGATGTTCTTGAAGAATTCCCCGCCGGACACCGCAGAAAAGCCGGCCGGGCCGAGTCTCAAAATTCCGAGCCCGGTGTCGTGAGCGTAGAGCGCGTTGTCCACCAGGGTAGCCGCCGAGAAACGGCCCGCCGGGGCGAAGGCGCGAGCGTCGGTGCCCTCCAGTAACACCAGCCGCTCGGGAGCGCGGAAGTAGGCGGTTCCCTCCCTCGAAACGAGGGTCTGCCAGACATCCGAAAACACCCGGTCGGCCGGGGCCAGGTGGGACTCGAGAGGCTGATACAAGAGCAGCCCGGTCGGGTCTTCGATGACCTCCCCGAAAGTGCGCGACCCGCCGGCGAACATCCGCCCGGTGGAGGCCACTGCCACCGAAAAGGCAACCACGGATCTTCCGAGCGGCCGCAACCGAAAAAGAACGCCGTCGTAGGCGAGCAAGCCGTTGTTGTTCGCCATCAGGACGAAACCGCGCGGATGAGCCGCTATGTCGAAGATCTGTGGGCCGACCGTTGTCCCTGCCGATTCTTCGATGGCCCGCGGCCGGATGACGTTGGCGAAGGGCGCTCCGGGGCAGGTCTCCTGCGCGTTCAGGAAACACGGTCCCGCGAGGCAGAGCATGCCGAGAAGTGAGGCGGGGGCGGAAAAGGAGCGCATGCCGGTCTGTTGATTCTTACGTGGGAGCAGGGGAGTTTAGATGTTTCCAATCGACGCGGGGCCTTGATGCTTTTTTGCGAGAATCATCAGATGCTGCAAACCGTCTTTCTCGACGCCGGCGGCGTTCTCATCCACCCGAACTTCGATCGCGTGGCAAAGGCCCTGATGGAGCATGGGCTGATCACCACGGCAGAGGCGCTCCGGGCGGTCGAGCCTCTGGCCAAGCGAGACCTTGAAGATCCGTCGTTCATCCGCAGTTCGGACGATGACAGCCGCGGGCTCGTCTATTTCGCAACCGTACTGCGTCGCGCGGGAGTCCAGGTCGACGACCGCGCGCGGGCGGCCCTCGCCTCGCTCCGTGCCTATCACGCGGCCCACAACCTCTGGGAGATCCAGGATCCAGACCTGCTCCCGTTTCTTGAGCGCCTGCGGAGGCGTGGCCTGCGCCGCGTGGTGGTTTCGAATGCCAACGGCACCCTCCATGCCCACTTCGATCGACTCGGACTCACTCCGTACTTCGACATGATCTTTGACTCACACCGCGAGAAGGTCGAGAAGCCGGATCGCCGCTTTTTCGAGATCGCCCTGGAGCGCAGCGGCTCCAATAAAGAGACCACCGTCCACGTGGGAGATTTCTACGAGATCGACGTTGTGGGGGCGAGGAGTGCCGGACTGGAAGCGATTCTGCTCGACCCCACCGGGATCAACCGGGATCGCGACTGTCCGCGCGTCGCCTCGCTCGACGAACTCGCGACCCATCTCGGAGCGTAGGAAGGGCAGGCACAAGGCCTGCCCCTACACCGAAGCCCGCCCGGAAACTCGAGGGCTTCGCGGTTTGTAGGCCCATTTGGCTGAGTGACGAGGAGGTCTGCATTAGATTGCGGCCGCAAGGGTCCCGCTACCGCTACACCGAAGCCCGCCCGGAAACTCGAAGGCTCAGACCCACCAGGATGAGCGATACGAGCGCACTCACATAGCCCATGATCGCGTAGCCGAAGGCGGAGAACACAAGCCCCGACAATGCGCTGCCGGTTCCCGCGAGAGAGGTCAGAACGAAGTCGTTGAGGCTCTGAATCCGAGCTCGCTCGGCCTGAGACAGCGAGTCCGAAAGCAGGGTCGATCCGCCCACGTAGCAGAAATTCCAGCCAAGACCAAGAAGAAACAGGGCGAGGCCCAGGGGCGCGGCACTCACGGAGAGCGTCGCCATGAGGCACGAGACCACCAGCACCACGGCGCCCACGCGGATGAGAGGCCCGCGTCCCCAGCGGT
This sequence comes from uncultured Acidobacteriota bacterium, assembly GCA_964520805.1. Taxonomy (GTDB): domain Bacteria; phylum Acidobacteriota; class Vicinamibacteria; order Fen-336; family JAGNNV01; genus JAGNNV01. Next base: position 6,595 of record CAZFQH010000137.1, read on the forward strand.
CGGCGATGCGACCCGAGACCACGGAGAAGGCGTACATCCCGAAGGCATGAGACGACATCACCGCGGCGATGCTGGAAAGCGCGTGGTGATGATGGGACATGTGAAGGGAAGTGATGACCATCAGCATGACCATCACCACCTGGGCGATGGCCATGGTGAGGCCAGCGACGCGGACCGCAGGGTCGCTCAGGATTTCGCGGATACCGCGCTCGGCGGTGGCCGGCCTGGCCCCGGCCGACTGAACGGCCTTCGCGAGATCCCCTGGATCCGGCCACAGCAGGGCCGCCACCAGAACCGCTCCGAGCGAAAAGAACGCGGCGCTCGCCGCGTAGGGGCCGGCCAGGGGAGGTCCGCCGAGGCTCGTGGCCAATGCCGACATGGGCCCGACCAAAGCCGGACCGAGGACCGCACCCACCGTTCCTCCGAGCACCACGGTCGAGATGGCCCGGCCGCGTTCCTCGATCCGGTGGACCTCGCCGGCCATGAAACGGGCGAGTTGAAGGGCCGAGTTCGCGGCCCCCATCATCGCGAGGCCGAATACGAAGCCGACGAAAGAGTGGCGCACCACGAAGAGAGAAGCGACCGACGCTCCGACCACTCCCACCAGCAATCCGATGGCCAGGGTTTTCCGCCGGCCGATCGGGTCCATCAAGCGGCCCCAGAGGAGGGTGGCGAGAGCGGCACCGCCCCAATAAACCGCGGTCGGCACACCCGCGAAGGCCAGGCGCCCCGACAGTTGCGCGCCGACGATCGGCGTGACGGTGGAGGCCACCAGGAAGCCCGCCGAACCCATGGCCTGGGCTCCGAAGAGCGTCCATTTCAGCCTTCGCGCGGCGGCCCGGGTCGGCATCAGGTACGGAAGGGCAAGGCGACGATTTCCGCCGCGATTCCCGCCACCGTCACTTTCGTGCCGGGTTCGGACTGCGCGCGGTGCGCGTACCCCATCGCGATCGGCCCGAATTGTGGCGACCGGCCGGCACTCGTGACCCGGCCGATGACCTTCTCCTCGCAGGAAATTTCCGCACCCGCGGCCACGGGGGCATCGCACTTCAGCCCCATGAGTTTCTTGTTGACGTTGCCGCCGCGCCCTTCAAGACGCGCCACCACTTCCTGACCCAGATAGCAGCCTTTGGATGATGAGTGGTAGACGCCAAGCTGCCCGGTTTCGTGCAGGAGGTTTTCCTCAGTGACGTCGATGCCATGCCACGGCAGGCCTTCTTCGACCCGTAGCGTGTTAAGCACCGCGGGCGTGAGCGGTTCTCCCAGGCGACCCCGCAGCGCTTCCTCAAGCGACGCGGCCTGGGAGGGAAGAACGTGCACCGTGAATCCCTGCGCGGGCAGATCCTGGCCGCAACTGATTCGCACCGACGCGTCTGCAACCGTCGAGATCGAGAAGGTCCCGGCGTTTTCGGGGATCGAGGTGGCGCCGAGGGCCGTGAGGGTTTCGCGAGCGGCACGGCCCACGACTCCGAAGATCGTCGAGTCCGTCTTCTCGAAGCGGACCGGGGCGCCCACCTTGTAGTGGATGAACGTGTCCACCACGCGGTCGCGAACCGCAACCGGCAGCTCGCAGAACACGGCATCGGCCTCGACCAGCACCTGCATCCAGGCCACTTGCTGGCCTTTGAGGTTCATGAGCGCGGCCCGCCGGCTCTGACCCGGAGCGAGGCTCGCGATGTCATTTGACAAGAGGCTGTGCAGAAACTTGATGCGATTCGGCCCGCTCACACGAATCAGACCCAGTTGCTCAAGCCTGAGCCACCCCGCGTTGTTGCGGATTCTGGCCACGGCGTCTTCGGTTCTCAAGGGCTGCTGAGTCTAATCGGCTTGGTCCGATATCATCAGCGGCTCCGGGCACCTCACAAGGAAGAAAGAACGAACCTCATGGCCGCCACCAAAGTCATCGTCAAGAACAACGGTTCCATTCGCGTCGAAGGGGACTTCGAGATCGTCGATGAAACCGGGAAGACCTTCGACCTCGCGGGCCGGGAAGCCATTGGCCTGTGTCGCTGCGGTCAGTCCGCGAACAAGCCCTTCTGCGACGGGTCCCACGCCAGGTGCGGGTTCTCTTCGATGATCGAGGCCCGCGCCCTGCCTCCGATGAAGCCGAAGGTCTAAACGCCGCTTTGTTCGTCCATGGCGTCGAGGAGGGTCTGCGCGTTCGCGGATACCAACAGACGTGACCGCGCGGTTTCGGGCGCGAACCCTTCGGTTATAGCCCGCCCGATCACTGCGAGCAATGGGTCGAAATAGCTCGCGACATTAAGAAGGCCGACGGGCTTTCCGTGCAGGCCGATCTGGTTCCAGGTCAGGATTTCAAAGAGTTCGTCAAAGGTGCCGAGCCCTCCGGGCAAAGCGATGAAACCGTCGGCGAGATCGGCCATGGCCTGCTTCCGCTCGTGCATGGTTTCGACCACTCGCAGTTCGAC
>CAZFQH010000138.1:0-3494 GCA_964520805.1 uncultured Acidobacteriota bacterium
GAGCAGGTAGGCGTAGTCGGTTCGAGAGGCGTCCTCGGCTGAGAACTCCACCTCGGCGGCCAGCGACCGCGCGAGGGCCACGCCCTCACGAGCCTGACCCAGCGCCTGGTCCGGGGTGAGCTTCAGCTTGTCGCGGAGGTGAATCGCCGACGTGGCCAGAAAGGTATGGAGCACCGGACGCGCCGCGCCCCGAAGCGCCTTGCCCGCCACCTCGATATCGCGAGGCTTGCACCGCGCGAGTGCTGCGACTTTGACGCCCTGGATCTCGTCACTAATCCGCTCGACCGCCTCCGCCTCGGCCGCAGACGCGACGGGAAATCCTGCCTCGATGATGTCCACACCCAATCGCTCGAGCTTTCGGGCCAGGCGCAACTTCTCGGCCGGAGTCATGCTGCAACCCGGCGACTGCTCGCCGTCGCGCAGAGTGGTATCGAAGATGGTGACGAACGTATTCGCTGGTGGATTCATTTTTTGACCTCAAACAAAAACCCCCAAGGGCTGCCTTGGGGGTCTTTCATGATCTCGACTGCCTTTCGCCTAGATCACTGCCCCCCTGGCTCCAATAAGGAGCAGGCTAAGGAGACGGAGGAACCCAAAAGAAAAGGACGCGGCGCCCGAAGCGGGCAGCGCGATGACGTTGGAGTTCGGGGCGATCACAGTCGTAGAAGGCGGATGGTACATCAGTCCGGAGGATGCAGACCCCCACGACCTGCGTCGGTAGTCCTTTGCTCGCCATCTCTGTCGCTAGAAGTAAGGCTCGGCGGAGTTGTTCGTGCCGACCAGAAACGCGACGATCGAGTTCCTAAGCAGGGCGGTCGTATGGATATCGCGGCGGAGGCGATCGGGAGCACCTTCAAGCGCTCGTGCGGTTTAGCAACCTCGCAGGCCGGAAACCGCACAACAGGACTTCTGCAGCGCGACCCTGCGAAGCGCGCCCGAGTTCATACCACTTCACTGCCGCCGCCACACGCATCTCCTGCGCAAACTCGTTAGGAGCCGGGCGCAGCGGGGCGAAAGCCGATTCCGGCATCTGAAGGGTCAGTTGCGTCATGTCGAGGTCCTCGATAGCTCCAGAATGAGACTCATACCCACATGCCCGTCTCGTCGCGCGGGCGGCGTAGGGGCCACCCTACAGCGACCTCGGCTATCCTCGCGGCCTTTCCTGGAGGGCTTAATGTTTCATCGTATTCGGCGGGCAGCGGCGTTTTGTCTGGGGCTGACCGCGGCCGCGGTTTCGGCTCAGAATCGGATCGACGCGGTGACGCCGCTCGCGCCGGACCTTGCAAGCTACGGGCCCGCGCCGATCGGCGTTCGCACGATTCAGGCGATCGACAAAAACCGGCCCGATGTCCTGAGCACCAAGGAGGGCGGCCCTCTCGCCCGGTACGACCGGCCCTTCACGATCGAGGTCTGGTACCCCGCGATCCTTCCGGCCGGACGGAAGCCGGGGGGCGAATACACCGGAGTCCCCACACGTGACCCATCGGTCGTCGTGACCCTGCGCGGCCAGGCGGTGCGTGACGCAGCGCCTCAGCCCAAAGAGGGCGGTTATCCCCTGGTGATCATCTCTCACGGCTATCCCGGGGAACGCCATCTGCTCTCGCATCTCGGAGAGAACCTCGCGAGCAAGGGATACCTGGTCGCGGCCGTCTCCCACAAGGACAGCACCTACGATGATCAGAAGGCGTTTGGGAGCACGCTTTACAATCGTCCCTTCGATCAGCTCTTCGTTCTCAACGAACTGGCGCGTCTCGGAGAGAAGGGCTCGGGCACGTTCCTGAGCGGCCTGGTGGACGCTTCCCGCACCGCCATCGTGGGTTACTCGATGGGCGGTTACGGAGCGGTGAACACGATCGGCGGAGCCTTTCGCAAGGGTGTGGAGGTCTCGCCCACCGCACCTCCCAATGGAATGCTCGCCGAACGCACACTGGGACATCCCGACCTCGCCAAGTCGATCGAGCCGCGGATCAAAGCCGCCATCGCGATCGCCCCCTGGGGTATGCAGTTGGGCCTTTGGGACGCTGAGGGCCTCAAGGGGATTCGGACTCCCGTCCTTTTCGTGGCAGGAAGTGCGGATGACGTCTCGGGCTACGAGAAGGGCACACGCGCGATCTACGAGGGTGCCGTGAATTCCGATCGCTATCTGCTGACCTTCACGGGTGCCAGCCACAATGCGGGCGCCCCCATCCCCGCCCCCGATGAGACCTGGACTTCCCACAACGGCCAGCCGGCGGGCTTCAGCCACTACGCGGACCCGGTGTGGGACACCGTGCGCATGAACAACATCCTCGATCATTTCGCCACCGCGTTTCTCGGGCTGCATCTGAAGGGCGAGCCGGACCTGCGGTCGTATCTCGACGTCGTTCCGAGCGGCAAGGACGCGGTGTTCGCGCTCGATCGCGACGGCAAACCCCAACCCACCCACACCTACTGGAAGGGCTTCAAGCGGCGGACCGCGGTGGGTTTGGTGATGGAACATAAGGCGCCCGAGAAGTGAGCCTTCGGCGCGCGGCCAACGAAGAAAAGGTTGACACCCGGCGTCTGGACGAATGAGAATCCGCCCTCACCAATGAACGTTGTGAAGTCACGCGGCCGGTTGGTCTTTACCTGCTCCCCATTTACCAGCTCCAAGGGAGCGGGTGGAGGGATCGTCTAGCAGTCCTTGGTGAAGGCCGGCCGCAGCACCAAGACGAGCGATGCGTGCGTTTGGCGATGAGCCGAAGAGCCCGAATATCGGGCATATTCGGGCTTCTGAGCGAAGAAGCCCAGACGGGATGCAGCGTTCGTCGAATGCCGGCTGACTTTCGCCACGGGCTGCTAGCACTTCACTCACCACTGAGCCTCTTGCAGGCCCGCTTCTTTGACCAACCCTCAAGGAGCGGGCCTTTCACTTTTTCAGGGATAGAAAAACCCATCATGGACCTCACTTCAATCCGTGCCCGTCTGAGCGCGGCCGATACGGCTCTCGTCGATGCCCTCGCCGCGCGCCACAAGCTTGTTCTCGAAGTAGCTGAGGTCAAGGCCTCGGGGAGGGCGGCCTTGCGCGACATCAGCCGCGAGGAGGATGTGCTCACCCAGGTCACGGAACTTGGTCGGCAGGCCGGTCTCGACCCGTTCCACGTCACTCGGGTTTTCCGCGAGATCCTCGGGCACTCGCTGCGCACCCAAGAGAGCCTGCTGGCCCCCGGTCGCAACGCGGAGGCGGGGCTCATCCGCGTCGGCTATCAGGGCAGCGAGGGTGCTTACAGCCATCTGGCCGGCCTCCGCCACTTTGGCGCACAGCCGCAGGATGTGGTCTATCGCGGATATGAGGCGTTCGAGGCGATGCTCGAAGGACTCGAGCGGGGCGAGATCGATCGCGCGGTTCTGCCGCTCGAGAACTCAACCTCGGGCTCGGTCACACCCAACTACGACCTGCTCGCGCGTCTGAACCTCGCCATCGTGGGCGAAGAGATCCAGGAAGTCGATCACTGCCTCATGGCCCTGTCCGAGGT
>CAZFQH010000138.1:3504-9008 GCA_964520805.1 uncultured Acidobacteriota bacterium
GGTCCCGCTCTCGCGCATCCGGCGGGTCTTCTCCCACCCGGTCGCGCTGTCCCAATGTGGGCGATTCCTGCAAACTCTCAGCGGGTGCGAGGTCGAGGCCTTCACCGACACCGCCATGTCGGCGCGGCGGGTGCGCGAGGACGGTGACATCACGCAAGGAGCGATCGCGAGCGAAGAAGCGGCGCGAATCCACGGCCTGGTTATCCTCAAACGCGGCGTCGCGGACAATCGGGAGAACTTCACCCGCATGGCCATCGTGTCCCGCCGGCCCGAGCCTTGCGACTTGCGGGTACCCGCGAAAACGTCGCTGATCTTCGCCACGCGACACGAGGAGGGAGCGCTGCTCCGCTGCCTCGCGGTTCTGGCCGAACATCACCTGAGCCTGACCAAGCTGGAGTCGCGCCCGCGACCCGGGAAACCGTGGGAGTACTTCTTCCATGCCGATTTCGAGGGGAACATCGGAAACCCCGATGTAGCCATCGCGGTCCGCGAACTCCAATCGCGGGCGAGCTTCCTGAAGGTCCTTGGCTCCTACCCGTCACGAACCGCGGCGGAGGCCCGACCGGTCGAGCCGCGGCCGCGGGTTGAGGTTCGAAGCGTGGAGGAGACCGCACCCGTAGCTCCGGCCCTGGCCCTGGCCCCGGCCTTGGCCTTGGCCAGGAAGGGAGCCGGCGCACCCGCTCTCGCCTCGCGCGCGCACCGCGCCGAGGACACGTCGATCGCACTTTCCCCCGGAGTTCTGATCGGCGGAACCGCCCGGCCCGCGGTGATCGCCGGCCCCTGCGCCGTGGAATCGCTCGAACAGGTCCGCGCCTGTGCGCGCATCGTCAAGGAAATGGGCGGCTCCATGCTTCGCGGCGGTTGCTTCAAACCGCGCACTTCGCCCTACTCTTTCCAGGGCCACGGATACGAAGCGCTCGACTGGCTGGCCGAGGCCGGAGCGGAGGTGGGCCTGCCCATCGTGACGGAGGTGATGCACCCGCGCGACATCGGCCCGGTGGCCGAGAAGGCGCACATGATCCAGATCGGCGCCCGAAACATGCAGAACTTCTCGCTGCTGCGCGAGGTAGGACAGGTGCATCGTCCGGTCATGTTGAAGCGGGGGATGATGTCTTCCATCGACGAATGGCTGAGTGCGGCCGAGTACATCCTGGCCCAGGGCAACCAGATGGTGCTGTTATGCGAGCGCGGGATCCGCACTTTCGAGACCGCAACCCGGAACACTCTGGATCTCTCCGCGGTTCCGGTGGTGCGGGAACGGTCGCATCTGCCGATCATCGTGGATCCGTCTCACGCGGTCGGCGTTCCGCAGTTCATTCCGCCCATGGCGCGCGCTGCGCTGTCCGGAGGAGCCCACGGGGTCATGGTCGAAATCCATCCAGATCCAAAGACCGCGCTGTCGGACGGCCCCCAGGCCCTCACATTCCCGATGTTCGAAGCCTTGATGCGCAGCCTCGATCAGGCTCAAGTTACGTCTTCACCAGAGTCGTCTTCGACGGCGCCCGCTTCTCGATCATCATCCTGATCTGCGAGTAGCCGACGAAGTCGAAGTCTCGGATTTGAAACTTGCCGCGGGTCAGCACAATGTCGAGCCAGTATTGCGGGTCCATCTCGTCGAAGCCCTCGGTGACGCGCTCGACCTGCTCCCAGCGCATCACTCGGGGCCGGTCGGCAAGCCTGAAGTAGGTGATCCCGTTGCGGTCGATCACGAGCTTGCGCTCGTGGTTGACCCGGTAGCAGTGCCGTATCCACCAGACTCCGGCAACCACACCGACCGCGCCATCGATTACCATGATCGCCTCTACCGGCACATTGGGCATCGCCATTCCGAAGAACATGGAGACGATGCCAGCGCCCATGAATGCGAGCATCAGCGAATAGGTACGACCCTGACTCGCGCCCACAATCATCGCCTGGTGTTGCCCTCTGTGGCGTAGGCTCCTAGACTGCGGAGCAGGGAGGTGAGCATGGCGGAAGAAGAGCTGTTTCAAACCAACGAATTGTCGCGGCCGGCCTCCTCGCGGCTGGTGTACAAGGGCCAACAACAAGTCGAGCGCGGCGAGTTGCAGGCCGCGGCCAAGACGCTTCAAAGGGCGGTGGAGTTGGACCCCCATCCCGCGGCGCTCGCGTTGCTGGGCGATGTCTGGATGAAGCTGAATCAGCCGGAACGCGCCATCATCCCCCTCGCCGCGGCCGTAACCCTCGACCCCGAGGGCCGGGCCGCCGCCGCGCTCGCGAATGTATTCATGCGGCTTCGTCGAGAGCCCGAAGCCCACGCGATGGCCACCCTGGCGCTTTCGCGAAGGCCCGGCGACCGACAGGCGCTGGAAGTGCTCGAGGCCACGCGCGAGGGCGAGTAGACGGCCCGCTCGCGCGGTCGTTTACCTCTGAACGGTCAGTAAACGCCGTCGATACTCGGCCACCGGCACCGGCCCCATCTCCATCATCCCGTCCATGAAGCGACGAAGAACGAACTTCCCGCCTCTGGCCCGACGCACGTCGTTGTAAAGGCCCTGCACCTGGTCATAGCCCAGGAAATAGCTGGTGATCTGGGGGGCGGTGGTCAGGGTGCGCATCCACATGTTCCGCGCAAGCTGCGGGCCCTGGAAAGCCTCCTTCGTGACGAAGTCGCTGACCTCCGACTCGGTCATGCCCTGAGTGTGCACCCGAATATCCACGATGGTGCGGGCGATGTTCTCGAGCTGCTTCTTGAGATGAGCGAGCCGAGCCCGGGAGTTTCCGAAGCCGAGGTCAAGCAGCAGTCGTTCGCAGAAAGTACCCCAGCCTTCGACATACACGGGGTCCGCGAACAGGGCGCGGACCTTACGCGGATGAAAGGCCGCGTGACGGAGTTGGGTGTAGTGCCCGGGAATCAGCTCATGCGAAACGATCATCCGGTTGAAGCCGCGGTTGAAATCGCGATAGAAGCTGCGAGCTTCCTCCGGAGAGGCGCCGTTCCGCGGGACGGGCAGGAAGAGGATGGTGCTGGCCTCGGGCGCCCACGGACCCGCGGGAAAAACGCCTCCCACACTCTGTCCCGTGAAGTACGAGGGTGAGATCTCGATCTTCAGGGTGAGCGGGTCCTTGAGGGTCATCACCCGTTTGCCACGCACGAAGCGCTCGACGTCGAGCGTGTTTCTCTTCCATCCGGCCTGATAGGTATCCAGGTCCGGATCGTGGTCCTCGCCGATGGCGGCGAATACCCGCCTTATGACCTCATCGTCGCGAGCGGGCGGCGACGCGTCTCCGATGAGCTGCGGATAGACCGAGCGGCCGTAGGCGGCCACCTCTTGCTTCTTCGCGAGAAGCGCTCGCTTCGCCCGGACCAGAATCGCGGACGGGGCTTCGGAGAGCCCCGTGAAAGCACGAAAGACTTCGGGATAGCCGGAGTCGAGCTGAGCGCGGCCCGAAGCACTCTTCGCGAGAGTTCCCAAAGCGAGCGAAAGGTCCTTGAGGGCGAGGGCGGCGAACTGCGCCTCGCGTTGCGCCTCTTCGCGCCGATCGGGTGGAAAGGCCTGCGCGAACCCTGTCTCGTAGAACCGTGCGAGCGACTCGGTTTGGGCCGCGGCCAGGCGGGCGTGTTCGGGTGCCACGGTCGAAGGATCCGCGATCTCGAACACCTCCCGCGCCGCGCGGGCGAGGGGAGGGATGACGCTCACCCTCTGCCGGGCCGCGGACAGAGCGGCCTCGCGGCTCAGGTCGTCACGAACCAGCAGGAACACCGTGGCATTCGACAAAGGTGCGGTCCAGAACAACGGGTCGCGATCCCGGCGCCGCAGAACTTCGTGATCAAGCAATTCGCGATCGATCTGCGCCTTCAGGACCTGGGCGTCGAGACGGTCATCGAAGGTGGCGCTCCGGGACGCTTCGGGCAAGGAGGCCCGGGTCTGACGGTTGAACTCGACCCACCCCGCGACGCGCGCGCGCGAGAAGTCCTCGATTCGCGCATCGTGGTCGTGCCGGCCCGCCTCGGTCGCCCGCGTGGGATACATGTCGAGGTAGCGCTCGATGTACGCAGTCACTAGAACTCCGACCGGAGAGTTGGTGGGAGGAGTCGCCTGCGCCCAGGACTCGGACGCGCTCAGGCACATCAGGAGAGCCCGAAACAGGAGTCGACTCATCACGCCGTCGTGGTCGGAAGACTCTGGGCGTTCCACTCAGCCATGCCGCCCTTAACGTCCACCACATTCCTGATGCCCAGCTCGCGCAGGATCTCCGCACCCATCGGCGAGCGGTAGCCGCCGCCGCAGACCACGTAGGTCTTGAGTTCGGGATCAAGATACGCCGCGTGGTCCTCGAGTACGTGCAGCGGGGCGTGGATGGCCCCTTGGATGTGCCCGGCCGCCCACTCTCCGGGCCGACGGACATCCACTACTTGAAACGCACCCGTCTTCGCGGCGCCTCCCGCAATCCGATCCTGAAGTTCGCGCACCGTGACTTGCGCCGTGGTTTCAACTCGATATCCCGCGGCCTTCCAGCCCTCGATCCCACCGCCGAGCCAGCCCACCACCTTTTCAAGACCCACCCGCGCCAGGCGAATCCTCGCTTCCGCAGCTTCGTCTTCGCGGTTCGCGACGATCAGCAACTCACGATGAGCGTCGATCAGCGTTCCCGCCCACGATGCGAACTGCCCGCCGAGGCCGATGTTGAGCGAATGGGGCACCGCACCCTGCGCGTAGTCCTCGGACGAGCGCACGTCGAGCACGGCGGCTCCCGATTTCTGGCGCGCTTTGAACGTGACCGCATCGAGGGAATCGGGGGCACCTGCGGAGCCAAGGCTCGCCGCCCCTTGTCGATTGATTTCGACGTCCATCGGAAAGTAGCGGGGAATTTCGGGAGCATCCGTGGTCAGGAAAGTGACGAACTCGGGACGGCTCATCGGCTGGAGGGCCACGTTAGTCCGGCGCTGCCGGCCCATGGTCGAGAAGGTGTCCTTGGAGAGGTTCTTTCCGCACAGCGACCCTGCACCATGGGCGGGATAGACGAGGACATCGTCGTCGAGGGGCAGAAGCTTGTTCTGCAACGAGTCGTAAAGCAGGCCGGCCATTTCCTGGGCGGTGATCCCCTTGCTTCCAAGAAGATCGGGGCGTCCGACGTCGCCAATGAACAGGGTGTCGCCGGTCAGAACCATCTGCGGTCGATCGGAAACACGCGGGTCGGCCACGAGAATGGAGACGCTTTCCGGGGTGTGGCCCGGGGTTTCCAGGAACGTGAGGGCCAAGGTACCCACGCGTACGACCTCTCCATCCTTCATCGGCCGATGCGGAAAACGCGCCTGCGCGCGATGCGAAATCAGGATGGTGGCGCCGGTCCGCTCGGCCAGTTCGCGGTGACCGCTCACAAAGTCGGCGTGAAGGTGAGTCTCGATGACGTAGCGGATGGCCAAACCGCGCGCCTTCGCCTCGTCGAGGTAAACGTCCACATCCCGCCGCGGATCCACGATCGCGGCTTCGCCCTCTGCGCCCACGAGATACGAGGCCTGAGCGAGGCAGCCGAGATAGAAC
>CAZFQH010000139.1:0-8969 GCA_964520805.1 uncultured Acidobacteriota bacterium
CTGAACGCCCCTCCCACCCCCAGCAATGCGCCGATGCCGCCGAGGGTTGTGAGCGTCAGCGCCCGGTTCTGTCGCCAAAGGTGCGGCAGTCCACCGAGGCCCAGCAAGAGCACGGGGGAGAACAAGAGCAGTCCGAATTGGCGATCGAGCAAAAGCGCCGATGCGCCCCAGGGGATCTTCAGAAGTGACACGTCCGACGAGAAGCCCGGACCGTATGCGGCGGAAATGGAGGCATTTCCAAAGAGCCGGTGAAAGTGGAAGAGGAGGCCCAAAAGGGACAACAGGAGCGGGAGGAAGGCGGTCCCTATCCTGATCGCGGACCACGGTCTTAGCAGACCTGGCAGTCTGTGGTGAGAGTCCGCCGCAGCACCGAGAGCGCGACAGCCTGGCCTCGGGCCACGAGCGATGCGCCCGGCTGGCGATGAGTCGAAGGGCCCGAATATCGGGAACATTCGGGCTCCTGAGCGAAGAAGTCCAGGCGGGATGCCGCGCTCGTCCCCCTTCGGGGAGGCTTTGCGTTCGAATGCCGGCAGACTTTCGCCACGGGCTGCTAGCGCCGCGGCCAGGACGAAGGCCAGGGGCAGAAACCTGGGGTGAAGCCAGGGCAGCAGCGCGAGTGTCGCCGTGGCCAGAGCCCACAGCCCTCGATGGCTCAGAGCGAGAGACGCCAGAGTTGCCGCTACAGGTAGTGCAGCCACCGAGTCCGGATAAAGCGAATTGGCGTAAACCGGCAGGGGACTTGCGAACGTGGCGAGAAGGGCGACGAACGCCGCGGTAGGGCCGCCGAAGACCGTTCGGGCCGCGACAAAGAGCAGGCCCACCGAAAGTGCCAGCAGCCCCGACACCGTGGCCCGCGCGCCGGTGAATCCGCCCATGGCATACCCTGGAGCGATCAGCGCGGCGAGTCCGGGAGTATGAATGGCATACAGATGCCCCTTTGGAGACCGGGGTGCGGTGTGCGGTTCGAGATTCGCGACCGTGAACTTCGAGAAGGCCCGGTCCTCAAACTGATTCTTGAGATCCACGTCCCCGTCCTGGAGCAGGCTTTCGGCGATCAGGAGGTAGTGGGGTTCGTCGCCTTGAGGTCCGGCGGGTCCGGGCAGCGCGCGACCGACCAGGAGGAAGAAGGCGAACGCCAAAGCACTTACGGTTGCGGGATGGAGTGCGGGGAGCCTCGGCAGAAGACTCGATGAAGCCAATCCCAGGAGGATCGCGAAGACCAGAACCATGGTGAAGCCCGAGAAGAGGAGCAAAGGCGCTCCGAAGCCGGTCGTGGCGGGGACGAGCGGTAGCAGGCCCAGGCCCATCCAAAGGAAAGGCCGCACACTGAGGATGCCGCCCAGAACAAAGACCAGAAGGCCCCCGGCCACACTCGCGGCGATGCGGATCTCAGATGGCGATCCGGTCAGGCCATGCCACCACCCCTCCGCCTGCGGGGCGAGGTGAGCATCGAAGCCACCGAGCAAGAGGCCAGTCGTCGTCGCCATCACGGCCAGCAGTCGGATTGAGCGCGCGGTCACCGAGGCGAGTGTACTAATCCCTTCGACCCGCATGACCGATGGACGCGTTCCTTTAGTCGTCTTTCGCGGTTGCCGGACAGACGTCGCGGAAGGGACACGGGCGACAGGCTCCGTGCGAGGGAGTGGCGTCGAACACTCCGCGCGAGATCGCATCCGAGACGTCGGCGATCTTCCGCTCGGTGGCGAGGGCCAGGGCCATCGATGGAGCGAAGCCGCCGATCTGGTCGGTCTCCAGAAAACGCAGCTCTACTCGAGCCGGCAACGTCCCCGTGGTCCGGAGATGGGCGAGGGCATAGATCGCGAGTTGCAGGCTTTCCTCAGCGCGATTCTGGGCGCGGGCCGCGGTGTTGACGTCACCGGTTTTGAAATCGAGGATAGTGACCCCAATGGCGGTCGAAACCACCAGGTCGTAGCGGCCCATAACCCGCGTGCGGCCAACCGGGAAAGAGAACTCGGCTTCAACCGCCGTGGGTTGCAGGGGATTTTGGTTCTCCCACTCGAAGAACCGGGTGAGGGTGCGCTCGCCCTCTTTGAGTCTCAACTCCTCGTGAGCGCGCGAGAGGAAACCTTCAGAGACCCAGGCGCGGCGGAAGGACGCGAGCAGATCGGAAACCGCAAAAGGCTGACCGGCGAGGCGCGCCTGAAACATCTCCTGAACCGCCTGATGCACGGCACTTCCGTACACCACGCGGTGATGAGTGAGCAGGGGAATTCGATTTCGGTGGACGAATCGATACTTGAGCGGGCAGGTCAGATAGTCGTCGACCTGGCGGAAAGACAGCCGGAGGGGCGGGGCCATGGCGAGGGCCAGGCTCTCGGGTTCGGGCGAACCGGTGAGACCCGAATCCACCGGAGCCAGAACCGGTGCCGAGGCGGCGATGGTTTCGAGGGGGGACGATCGCGCCACCCGCGTCCTCGGTGAAGGCAGGTCGAGGGCCTCGATCACAAAACGAGAAACCTTGCGCGTGGTGCCGGCGCCATAGTCGTCGGCCGAAGTCAGGATCAGATCTTCCTTGGCCCGGGTCATGCCGACATAGAAGAGACGTCGCTCCTCCATCAGGTGGGCATCCCCAGGGGAGATATCGCTCTTGAGGAGGACGGCAGGCAAGGGCAGCGGATCACTGCGCCGCCTCAGCGGAAACTTCTGGTCGACACAGCTCGCCACAAAGACCGTCCGGAACTCCAGTCCCTTCGCCTTGTGGACGGTCATTATGTTGACTGCGTCCCCCTCCTGGACCTCGATCGCCGAAGGGTCCTCGCCCGCGTCGCGAAGGAGATCGAAGCGAGCCACGAAGGCCGGGATGTTGTCGTGTTCGGCGACTACCGAAAAACCGCGGACGATCTCAAAGAAGCGGGCGATGTTCGCGACCTTGCGTTCGTCCTTCGCCGACTGCACGGTGGCGAGGCGCGCGAGGTAACCGGATTCCTTGAGGAACTCGTACAGCGCCTCTCCCGTGCGCTTCTGGGCCATGCTCGTAACTCCTCGTTCGAGGTCGGCCACGAATTTCTTCGCCGCCTCCCGCGAAGGCCCCTTGATGGAAGCGAGATCCTCGTTGCCCGGAAGTTCGCGCAGTACCTCGAGAAGGGGCCGGGTTTTCCTGGAGGCGTAACGCGAGAGGCGCGACAAGTCCACCGCATCGAAGGCGTAAATCTCGGAGAAGGCGAGCGCCCAGGCCGACACCGAATCGTCAGGGGAAGCCACGAGGCGGAGGAAGGCGATCAGGCTGCGGACTTCGGGCCGTTCGAAGAGGCCGGCCCCGCCCGAGAACCGGTGCGGAATGCCGCGCATGTTCAAGGCGCGGAGAAAGGGATCGGCGTCGGCGTTATTTCGGACCAGGATGGCCACGTCGCTGAGCGGACTCGAGCGCTCGGCCTGCAACTCCTCGATGGCCTTCGCTACCGCGTCCGCTTCCGACGAGGCGTTTGGAAACCTCCAATGAACGACGTCCTTGCCCGAGCCCTGATCGGCGACCAGGCGTTTGTCGATGCCGGTCACGGCCTCGAGCCGGTGCGGATTGTTATAGGTGATCAGGCGATGCGCGGTGTCGAGAATCTCCTGGGTGGAACGGTAGTTCTGTCGAAGCACCACGCGGGCCGCGGATTTATAGAGATCGAGGAAGTGGATCAGGTTCGCGGGGGCGGCTCCCCGCCAGCGGTAGATCGCCTGATCGTCGTCGCCCACCACCGTGATGTTGGGACTGCCCTCGCCGGCAATCAGGCGGATCAGCTCGAGTTGCGCGTGGTTGGTGTCCTGAAATTCGTCGACCAGGATGTACCGGAAACGCTTCCGCAGGCCGATCGCGACATCGGGCCTTCGCCGCAGCAGGGTCAAGGTGAGGTGGATCTGATCGCCGAAGTCGACCAGGGCTGCTTCAGCCAGGGCTTCTTGTTGGGCCTTGAAGAAAAGGGCGGCTTCGATCAGATCGAGTGCCTGTTCACGCTCGGCCTCCGCCTCGTCGCCCGCGGTCTGCGCGAGTCTTTGCAACTCACCCTGCGCATGGCTCAGCAGGTCGCCCGGTGCGAGATCCTCATCCTTCGCCCGGGAGGTGAATTCCACCAGGGTGGCGAGGTGACGTCCGGGATCGCCCAAAGGACGGAACCGCGCGAGGGGGAGCGAGAAAAGACGCTCGCGGAGGAACACGATCTCGTCGGCGCGGGAGAGCACGCGGAAGTCGGCGGGCAAACCGGCGGCGAAACAATGTTCCCGCAACATGCGATCCCCAAACGCGTGGAATGTCGCGATGAAACTCTCGGTGTACCCATAGGGAACCAGTTGATCAACCCGCTCCGACATCTCCCGTGCCGCCTTCTCGGTGAAGGTGAGGGCCAGAATCTCCTCGGGCCGCGCTCTCTTGGTGGTAATGAGATGGGCGATGCGCCTTGTGAGCACAGTGGTTTTTCCAGTACCCGCTCCGGCCACGATCAGCAGAGGCCCTTCCCCATGCAGCACCGCTCCGCGCTGGGCCTCGTTCAAGCCCTCGAGAATCGCCTGCTCGCGGGTGGGCTCCGTCTTCTCGATATCCGGCACAGGGCGGAGGTTAAGACCTCAAGTCGGCGAGCAGGACGCAGATCGCGTCCATGGCCTCGAGCGCTTCTTTCGACGGTCGAGTGTGGTGGTTCACGAGAATTGAGAACACGAGCCTTCGGCCGGAAACCGCGTCTACGTAACCGGCGAGAGCGTTCACGTGACGTAGGGAGCCGGTTTTCGCATAAATGCGCCCCTGGGCCGTCGTCCCGGTCATGCGCCGCCTCAATGTGCCGTCGACACCACCGACGGGAAGCGAATCGCGGAAGGCCTTGGCGTAGCGGTGACGGTCCATCGCGCTGAGCAGATCGACGAGCGAACGCGCGGTCACGAGGTCGGACCGCGAGAGGCCCGAGCCGTCGTACATCGCGGTGTCCTCGATCCGCACCCCCTGGGCTTTCAGGAAGGCCTCGCGCGCACGGAGGCTCGCCTCCACCGAGGCGTCTTTGAACGCGGCAAGGCCGAGGCGTCTCAGAAGAGTCTCCGCGTGCAAATTCTGGCTTTCCTTGTTGACAACGCGAATCTGCTCGATGACCGCAGGCCCGCGCACGGAAGCGAGCGGGCGAAGCGACGAAGGCAAGGGATCTCGAGAGGCGGTGACCGTGTCGCGAATGACGATGCCCTGGCGGCCCAGAGCCTCGGCGAGCAGGGTGGCGGCGAACCGGGCGGGTTCGGGAACAGCCACGGATCCGGTCCAGGCCGCGCTCGAACGCGCCAGCCGGCCTTCGAGAACGACCTGCCTGGATCCAAGGTCGCGCGAGAGCGCAATATCTGTCTTCGACTCAACCTCTCCGGTCTTCACCCGATTCTCGATCTGCATGAATCCAGTCGCCGGCCGGATGGTGAGGCGGGCCGCGTCCTCGTTCTGCTCGCCCGGTTCGAGGCGCAGCCTCAGAGTGTTGTCGAAGGCACTCAAGGCCGAAACCTCCGCTCCGTACGACCAGACGAGGTCGTCGGCGGTCCAACTGTCCGGGATGCTCTCCGAGGAGAAGAGGCCGTCATAGGCGATCAGCCGACCCTCGATTCGCGTAATGCCGGCGTCCTTCAAGTCCTTCGCGAGTTGATCGAACGGGTTCTTCTCCGTGCGCGACTCGAAGCGATCGGAGAGATTCGGGTCACCCCGGCCGATCAGATAGATGTCGCCGAGGACGCGTCCGAAAGAATCCAGCCGGCCCGCGGTCTCAATCGTGGTGGGAGCGGTCAGGGCCTCCGGCCCCTCCGCGTCCAGCAGGGCCGCGGTGGTGAAGAGCTTCATGGTTGAGGCGGGCTTCATGTTCAGCGTCGGGTTTCGTTCGTACAGCACACGACCGGTTTCCAGATCGCGGATGTCTATGGCCACACTCGCGGGGCGGAACACCTCGCGGGCCAGGATGAGGTCGATGGCGTGGGCCAGGCGATCGGAGGTCCGCGCCCAGGTGGTTTCGCCCAAAGCCGCGACCAGACACGACAGTGACGCTGCCCAGAAAACAGCGCGCAGAGATCGGCTCATCGTTCTTCATCCTCCTTGCGGATCAACGCTTCCGCGACGCTCGCCAGTTGATCCATGGTGTCCGGGGCTTCCATCTCGAGCGCCTCGTGGATCTTGACCCTGATCGTTCCCGGGGTGATCCGGTTCCTGCTGATCACCCGGCGCAGGCCGATCAGACTCACCGGCACCACCGGGACCGCCGCCTCCTGCGCAAGTTTGAAACTGCCACGTTTGAATGTTCCCATGGGAGCACAGCCGCTGCGCGTGCCCTCGGGAAACAGGGCCACCGAAACACCGTTGTGTATCCGCCTCGCCGCCGCGGCCAGGCTCCGCTTCGCGCGGAAGGCGCGCGAACGGTCGATCGGCACGTTACGGGCGGCAGCCAGGAAGAGGCCGAGCAGGGGCACGTAGAGCAATGAACTCTTGTACACGATCCGAAAGGATCGGGGCAGCGAGGCGAAGAGGATCGGTATGTCGAGGGCGCTTACGTGATTCGAAACAAACACCACCGGGCGGTTCGGAAGCTCCGCCATCTGTTCGCGGACGACCCGCACCCCGGCCGCGGCCAGAATCGCGCGAGCCCACAGCCGCGCAACCTGGAAACCCACTTCGCCATCTCGGCGGAACGGCCAGGCCAGAATCCCCACGGGCGCGCAGACCAGGGTGGCGAGAATGGCCGTTAGGGTCGCGAGCGCCATCCGAATCACGAGAAGGCGACCCGATCCACCAACGAAACCAGGGCGAAGCTACTCGCCCCGGCTCGAGCCGCCGCTTGCCAACGCAGGCAGTACTTCGGCGGTCTGACGCGAGGCCAGGGGCACTTCCTCCGTGTCCCGCAGGCTGGCCGCATGAATCTCGCCACTGTTTCGGGAATCGCTCCTTCGCAGCGTCGGCCGCGTGTCTTTCCGGGAGAGTTCGTCGGGCGGAGCGTCCGGCCAGCGCACGAAGATCATCTTTCCGGCCGCGGTCTGCAAGGCGGTCGTGACATTCACGTCGATGGTGCGTCCGAGCGCTTTTCGCCCGCCTTCCACGACCACCATGGTCCCATCATCGAGGTAGCCGACGCCCTGCCCGTGTTCCTTGCCTTCCTTGCTCACGAAGATCCGCATCGGCTCGCCCGGCAGCACCAGGGGACGCAGGCAGTTCGCCAGATCGTTGATGTTGAGGATCCGGACCCCGCGAATCTGTGCCACCTTGTTCAGATTGAAGTCGTTGGTGACGATCTTGCCCTCGGTGCGGAGGGCCAGTTCGATCAGTTTCAAATCGACCTCCCTCACCTCCGGAAAGTCGGTGTCGACGATCTGAATCGCGACGACGGAGTTCTTCTGGATGCGCTGAAGCATGTCCAGACCGCGCCGGCCACGATTGCGCTTGAGCGGATCGGAGGAGTCGGCCACCTGCTGGAGTTCGACCAGAACAAACTGGGGAATGAGCAGCGGACCCTCCATGAATCCGGCCTCCGCTATTTCCGCGATGCGCCCGTCGATGATGACCGAGGTGTCGAGGATCTTCGGGGTGTGGGCCGCGACCGGGACCCCGGAGGGTGCTTCCCAATCCGAGCGAAGCCGGGCCAGTGAGAAAGAACCCGAACGTCGAACGCCGGTGGCGAGCCCGATCCAACCCAGGCCGATCACCAGTCCCAGCCGAACCAGGTTCCCCGAAGCAGAGTCGGCCGGGGCGAGGGCGGCTCCGGCGATCAACGCCATCAACAGGCCAATCAGGAGTCCGAAGCTCCCCGAGAGTATTTGCCGGGGCGTGCTGCGGGCCACGAACATTTCAATTGCGAGGATGGCCCCGCCCGTGACGAGACCCAGCCCCAGGCCACCGAGTGGAGAAGGGCTCAACAAAAACCCGGACGCGGCGAGTGTCGCGAGGACCAGGAAGCGGCCAAATCCTGCCAGCATTTTGTAAAGACCTAGAATGAAGACGGTCGGGATATCCGAACGCGCAGAATGCGCGGAGTCTAAGAGAAAAGTTCCAATGCAGACGTGGAGGTTTAGTACCGTGCCCAAAGTTTCTTCAAGAGGTCTGGCCCTTCCCCCCTCGCCGATTCGAAAGCTCGCGCCTTTCGCGGATGCGGCTCGGAGCCGAGGCGTCCAGGTGTTTCACCTCAACATCGGCCAGCCCGACCTGGAGACTCCCAAGGTGATGAGAGACCGGCTGAAGAACATCGATCCGGTGATCGCCTATTCGCCCTCCGCGGGCACGCCCCAGTATCTGGCCGCCATGGCTTCCTACTACGCCACGGTCGGCCTCAAGATCGAACCGGCGAACCTGATCGCCACCACCGGAGGGAGCGAGGCGGTCTTTTTCGCCTTCCTTTGTCTCGCCGAGGCGGGCGACGAAGTGATCGTGGCCGAGCCCTTCTACACGAACTACAACTCCTTTGCGGCCATGACCGGGGTCAAGCTGGTGCCCGTCCGCTGCCGCGGGGAAGAGGGATTCCACCTGCCCGCCCGGGAGGCCTTCGACGCCGCTCTTTCGCCGCGCACCCGCTTCGTCCTGCTCTGCAATCCCAACAATCCGACGGGCACCGTGTACTCCCGCGCGGAGGTCCAGCGCGTGGCGGACTTCTGTCGCGAACACGACCTTTTTCTGGTATCCGACGAGGTCTATCGTGAGTTCGTCTATGACGGAGCATCGGCCACGTCCGCCCTGGATCTGCCGGGATTCGAGGACCGCGTGGTGGTGGTCGATTCCCTTTCGAAGAGGTTCAGTGCGTGCGGTATCCGCCTCGGCTGTTTTGTTTCGCGGAATTCCGAAGTGATCGCGGCGGTGACCCGCGCCGCCCAGGGCCGGCTGTCGCCTCCGGGCCTCGCCCAGGTTCTGGCCCTGGGCATGGCCGAGATCGGCGCCGACTATTACGCGGGGGTGCGGGAGGAGTATCAGAACCGCCGGGACGTCCTTCATGCCGAACTCTCCAAGCTGCCCGGGGTTTTTCTGCGCAAGCCCGAGG
>CAZFQH010000140.1:0-8940 GCA_964520805.1 uncultured Acidobacteriota bacterium
TGCGCGGCCGAGGCTGAAAGCGCGGCCAGCGCCAGCATGGACCACGCCTCGGCCGTGGCGCGTGCAGCCGTCTCGCCGGCCAGCCCTTGCGCCAGGAAGCGGGCGGCCGCGGCTAGCGAGTTGGCGAGTTGCTCGGGCGCGAACGGCAGCGCGGCGACCACGGGCCACAGGCCGAAGGGCGCGACGGCCAGCGTCAGCAGCACCGCCACCACACCTGCCGCGCCCGCGAAGCGGCGGGGCGCGCCGCGCAGGAGGTGCCACAGGTAGAGGCCGAGCAGCGGCAACAGGATCGCTTTGGCGAGCACCGCGGCGGCCAGGCAGGCCGCCGCGAGCCGCTCGCGGCCGTGAAACGCGAAGTGCAGGAAGCCCAGCGTCGCCACGACCACCAGCCCGTCGACATGGGCCTGGCCGGTCACCTCCCAGGCCAGCAGCGGATTCCAGGCCACCAGCACGAACCCCCGTGCGCCGTCGTCGGGTCCGCCGATAGCGCGATGAGCGAGCGCAGCGTGGCCCACCGCGGCGAAGCCCGCGAGCGCCATCAGCAGCTTGAAGACAAGCACCGCGGAGCCCACGCTGCCCGCGGCCACGGCCAGCCGCCCGACGAGCAGCCCGAGCGGTCCGTAGCGGCTCGGCACGGCCGCCCACTCCGGGTCGACCCGGGCCTTGAACACGTCGTCCGCCGGCAGCGCCTCGGGGCCGACCCGGTACGGGTTCTCGCCTCGTTCGAGCAGGCGGCCGTAGGCGAGGCCGGAGAACAGGTCGTTCGAGGTCAGCGGCAGCGCGGGTGCGGCGCACAGATGGATCAGGAGCGCATGGCCCACCAGCCGCCTGGTCGGCCGCCCGCTGGCGAGGCGCAGCGCTCTCAGGTAGCTCGCGCCGGCCAGCCCGACGCCCACGAAGAACGCAAGCTGCACCAGCCCCTCGGCCGTTGGCGACAGTTCCGTGAGGTTATCGAGGCGCCCGGCGAGAGCGGCCCTTACGGCGGACGCGAGCGTCGCCAGCAGCAGGCCCGTTGCGATACCGAGGGCGCAGCGGCCCGCGGTGGGAGCAGGCATGGCGGTGATCATACAATCCCGTTACTTGAAGGAGCCCCGGTGACGATCCTGATCGGCGAACGCGTGCTTGATCCCGCGCGCGCACCCGCGCTGCGCGATCACCGCCCGACCTGGACGTGCCCAGTGCTGCCGCTGGCGGCACTCGCCGACCTCGCGGCCGACTGGTGCCTGGAACTCGCTGGCCGGCCGCTGTGCGCGCTGGCGGACCTGAGGCCGTCCGGGTGGATCGCATTCCCCTCGGGCCCGCGGCGCCTGCGGGCGACGCTCCGACCGCTCGACGCGTGCGCCTTCGCGCTCGCGGTCGAGGGCCTCGACGGCGTCGACCCGGCGCTGTCGCCGTGGCGGCAGCTCGCCACTGCGACTCTGGCGACGGAGCCGCGGGCCGACGACGGCTGGAAGCCCGGGCCGCTGCGCGGCGCGGAGCCGGCCGCCGATCCATACGGTGCGGGCGAACTGTTCCACGGACGCTCGCTGCAGGTGCTGCGCGAGGCGTGGATCGGCGACGACGGCGCCGACCTGGTGCTCGCAGGCGGACCCGAACATGTTGGGTCCACGCTGCGGCTCGACCTGCTCGACGGCGTCGCGCAGGCCGTGTCCGCGGGCGCGCTGAAGCGCTGGGGCGTCGTGGTCGAAGCCGGCCAGGTTGCCTTTCCAGTCCGCCTCGCGCGACTCGACGTCCGTGGCGCGCGACCCCCTTCGGGCCTGGCCCGGGCCGAGCTGCGCTTTCAGGGCTTCGACGCGGGCGACCGCCGTCACCCGCGGGTGCGCGCGCGGCTGCTCGCCGGCGAGGCGGCGTTCCTGGAACTGGAGCTCGTCTTCCGCCTGCTGCCACTCGGGCCGCTGGCGGCGCTGTCCGCGGCGGAGAGGCGGGACTTCTTCCGCGACCGACGGGCCGTGCCCGGCGCGGGCCTGTCGCGGGCCGCAGGCCCGCAGACGCGACTCGACCCGCGCGACCTGATCCGCTGCGACTGGCTGCCCGGCACGATCGCCGCAGTCTACGGCCTGGCCCCCGGACCGGTCGACCCGCGGGCCGTTGTGGCGCGCGACCATGTGGCACGCCGCAGCGGCCTGCACCCGTCGGCAGTCCTGCTCTCGCCCGACGGTTCAGCCGCCTCCACGCCGGCGGGCGAATGGCGTCTGCTGGTGCGGCGCGAAGGCCGGGAGTGGGTTGCGGAGGACGCGGACTAGGCGGCGCGGACCGCGAGCACGGCGTTGAGGCCGCCGAACGCGAACGAGTTCGACAGCGCGTAGCGAAGCTCGCACGCACGCCCGGCGTTGGGCGTGTAGTCGAGGTCGCAGGCGGGGTCGCGGGCCGTGAAGTTCAAGGTCGCCGGCGCGAAGCCCTCCCGCAGCGCGAAGACCGTCGCGGCCAGCTCCAGCGCCCCGGCCGCGCCCAGCGCGTGGCCGTGGGCCGACTTGGTCGCTGAGACCGAAAGCCGCGCAGCGTGGGCGCCGAACACATCGTGCAGCGCCCGCGTCTCGCAACCGTCGTTGGTCGGCGTGCCCGTCCCATGGGCGTTGATGTGATCGATGTCCTCGGGGTGCAGACCGCCGTCCGCAAGCGCGGCACGCATCGCCGCCGCCATTCCCGTCGGATCGGGATGGACGAGGTCGCCGGCGTCGGCCGAGGCACCGAAGCCGACGATCTCCGCCAGCACCAGCGCCCCCCGCCGCTGCGCCGCGTCCCACGCCTCCAGCACGAACACGCCCCCGCCTTCGCCCAGCACCATGCCGGTGCGGCCGCGAGAGAACGGGCGGCAGGTGTCGGTCGCGATCACCCGCAGCGCCTCCCAGGCCCGCAGCGAGCCGTAGGAGAGCGGCGCCTCGGCGCCGCCCGCCAGCACCACGTCGACCAGGCCCTGGCGCACCATCTGGAACGCCAGCCCGATCGCGTGGTTGGCCGAGGCGCAGGCGCTGGTCACCCCGAACGCCGGGCCATGGCAGCCGAAGTCAATGGCGATCTGGCTGGTCGCGGAGCTGGCCATCACCCGCGGCACGGTCAGCGGGTGCACGCGCGCGCCGTCGCGGTACAGGCCCTGGGACTCGTCGTCGATCGTGCTCTGGCCGCCGCCGCCGGTGCCGACCACGACCGCCGCGGACGAAAGCGCCGCGGGCTCGAGGCCGGACTCGGCCACCGCCTCGCGCGCCGCGGCGAGAGCGAACTGTGCGAACGGGTCGAGCTGGGCCAGCCGCTTGTCGCCGAAGCGGGCCAGCGCGTCGAATCCGGTCACCGGCGCCGCCACCGGCATACGGAGCGGCCCAGGGTAGCGCATCGGGTCGAGCGCCACGATCCCGCCGCGGCCCTCGCGCAAGGCCTGCTCCATCTCGGCGATCGAGCCGCCGAGGCTCGACACGCAGCCGCGGCCGGTGAGGGCGACGCGGCGCCGGGCGGCCTCAGGCACTTATGGAAGCGGCCACGAGCCTTCGGACCTTGACGACGACGTCGCCCACGGTCGCGAGCGGCTCGTCGCGCTCCATAGGCACCTCGATCTTGAACTCGTCCTCGATCTCGAAGAGCGCGTTGACGACGTCGAGCGATGTGATGGCGAGCGACTCGAGGGTGGCCTCCGGAGCCAGCCGTGCGACGTCGACGTGTGTGCCCCGAGCGAGTGCTGCCAGGATGCGGGCGTCGATGTCATCGGCTTCGGGCATGGGCGTCGTTCTCGCTGCGGCAGTGTACCCCAACGCTCCACGATCGGGAATACACTGCGCGCCTATGGCCTGGGCATCACGGCTGCGACCACCGGCGCTGCTGGCGCTGGCCCCGCGCGCCGGCCTCGCGGTCCCGGCGGCCGCGCTGACCGCGGGCGCGCTGGGGCTCGGCACGGCCTGGATGGCGCTCTACGACCTCTGCCTGCCGGGGCCGCGCTGATCGAACGCGCCCGCTGGGCCGCCCTGTGGGCCTGGGGCTTCGTGCTGGTCGCGGTCCTCGGCGCGCTCTATCTCATCGGCGCCCGCGTCGCGCCGACACGCATGTCCGGCTGGGCGCGGCGCCTATCGCGGGCGGGCCTGCGCGCGTTCGGCATCCGGCTCGCGGTCCACGACCACGGCGGCCGACGGCCGGGCCGGCCCCATGTCTACGTGTCAAACCACGTCAACCTGCTCGACCCCTTCGTGTTCGCCGCGGCGATCGCCGACCCGCTGAAGGCGATCGAGGTGGCGCCGCACTTTTCGTGGTGGGGCTGGGGTACCGTGGTCCGCCAGGCTGGCCTGATCCCGATCGACTACACGACCATGGGCGGCATCGCGCGGGCGCTGCTGCAGGCGCGACGCGAGCTGCGCGCTGGCACCTCGATCGTGTTCCT
The DNA here is from genome assembly GCA_964520805.1 of uncultured Acidobacteriota bacterium. Taxonomy (GTDB): domain Bacteria; phylum Acidobacteriota; class Vicinamibacteria; order Fen-336; family JAGNNV01; genus JAGNNV01. Next base: position 4,361 of record CAZFQH010000140.1, read on the forward strand.
GCCGGAGGGCACCCGTACCACGGACGGGCGCATGAACCCGTTCCGGCCCGGCCCGTTCCTGCTCGCCCAGAAAGCAAGCGTCGACCTCGTGCCGATGGTGCAGGTCGGTGCCTTCGCCGTGCACAACAAGGTCACCGCGCGGATGCGGCCGGGGCCGGTGACGCTCGCGCTGCTGACCCCGGAGCGCCACGAGGCGATGGCCGAGGAGACGCCGGAGGCGATCGCCACCCGGGTGCGGGCCCGGATGGAGGCCGCGATCGCGGCCCTCGATCGCGGCGAGCAGCCCTGAGACCGCGCATCGCCCCCAAAGGACTCGCCAACTGAACGCTGGCCACCCCTCGGCGCTTTGCTTTCCGGTGGGTCAGCAATCCGCAGCAGTAAAACCGCGCTCTTAGAGGTAGCGATTGCCTCCAAAGGGCGAGAATCGGCTTCGTCTGCCGCGCAGACTCCTAACTAACGAGGCCCTGCCCCAGACCCATCGAACGGTGGCTGAGCCTGTCGAAGCCACCCCGAGGTCCCTTCGACAAGCTCAGGAACCGTTGCCAGTGAACTTGACCTGCGCGAGCAATGTTTCGGAGGCCAAGGTCTCTAGGGCCGCGGGGCGGAAGTGCTAGCCTGCCGCGTCCGCATGCTCCACCCGCCCCACCGGCTCGACATCTCGCTCGCACAACTGGCGCGGGCCGCGGCGGGGTCGCGGTCGCGCGACGGCGCCGCCGCGGCCGCGGGGGTGGAGGCCCTGTGGGACCCCGCGGGCCGCGCTCTGGCCTGCCTGTCGGTGCGCTCGGGCTTCGACCTGCTGCTGGGCGCGTTGCAACTGCCGGCGGGCACCGAAGTGCTGGCCTCGGCGCTGAACATTGACGACATGGGTGCGCTGGTCGCGACCCACGGCCTGAAGCTGGTGCCGCTCGATGTCGACCCCGAGACTTTCGCCCCGCGGCCGGAGGAGTTGCGGCGCGCGGTTACGCCGCGCGCGCGCGTGCTGCTGCTGGCCCAGCTCTTCGGCGGCCGCCACGACCTGTCGGCGCTGGCGCAGGAAGCCCACCAGCATGGCCTGCTGGTCGTCGAGGACGCGGCCCAGGCCTTCTGCGGGCTACCGGCTGCGGACATCGCCGGAGTGGACGTCACGTTGTGGAGCTTCGGCACGCTGAAGACCGCGACCGCGCTGGGCGGCGCGATCATATCGGTGGCCGATCCGGACCTGCTGGCCCGCATGCGTACGCTTCAGGCAAGCTGGCCCGAGCAGCGGCGCGGCGCCTACCTGGCCAAGGTGGCGCGCACAGTCGGGCTCGTGGTCGCCCAGCGGCCCGCGGTCTACGGCGCTCTCGACAAAATCGGCGCGGCCTGCGGGGTGTCGACGGACGCGGTCGTGCGGCGGCTGACCCGCGGTTTTCCCGCCCGGGACACCGCCCGGCTGCTGGCCGCGTTGCGGCAACGCCCGTGCGCGGCGCTGCTGCGCTTCCTCACCCATCGCCTGCTCCGCTTCGACGCGCAGCGACTGGAGCGGCGACGAGCCGCCGGCGCTCGCGTGCTGGCGGCGCTCGGCGAACGCGCCATGGGCGCCCGTATGCAGCGGCCCAGCAGTTGGCTGGTGGCCGCCCGCGAGCGCTCGCCCGGCGACCTGCGCAGGCCGTTGCTGGCCGGAGGGTTCGAGATCTCGGACGCCTCGAACGTGGTCGCTTTCGGCGGCGCCGAGGCGCGACGACTGATCGACGGGATGGTCTACGTGCCCGCCTACCCGGAGATGGGCGAATCGGCGCTCGGCTCGCTGTGCGCGCTCTTGGCGGCGGCACCGCTGGACGCGGCTCCGCAGGCGGCCCCGGGCAACGAGTACCGGGCGGCGCACAGCGCGAGGTAGTCCGCCTCCTCGCGGCGCCAGCGCGCGGCGTCCCAGCCCAACTCCTCCGCGCACAGCGCCGCCAACTCTACCCAGCACCGCGCGGCCGCCCTCGGGCAGCAACAGGCCGAGCCGCACCCGGCGCAGCAACAGGTCGTCGAGGTGAACGACGGACTCGGCGCGGGCGGCGAAGCGCAACTCGGCCCACGATACGGGCGCGCCCGCGATCCCCTCGAGCTCTCCCGGGCGAGCGCAGGCCAGAACCGCCGGGGCCTCGCGGCCGTGGCTTGCCACGAGCCGCGCCCAGGTCGCGGGGTGGACCGTCCCGACGGCTTCCACTGAGGTCGGGCGGTCGCTCGCCGCGGGTGCGAGCGACAGGGCGGCCGGCGGCGGCAGTACGCGACGGGCATGGTCGAGCACCTGGCAGCCGATGCGGCGGAATGTGGTGAGCTTGCCGCTCGCTACCGTCAGCAGGCCCTGCTCATCCCACATCACGTGGTCGCGGGCCTCGGCGGACGGGCGGCCCCCCGTGCCCAGCACGCCGCGCACCCCGGAGAACGTCGCCATCACGTCCTCGGGCCCCAGCCGCAGTCCCGGCAGCTCCGCCGTCAGGCCCGCGAGCAGGTAGTCGACCTCGGCGCCGGTGATCCCGGGCTCCTGGTCGAGCGGCGCGCGATGGTCGAGGTCCGTGGTGCCAACCAGGCTGACGCCTTGCCACGGGATCACGTAGATCGGGCGGCGGTCGCGGACGTGGTGGAGGGCGACCGCGTGGCGCACCGGCAGGCGCTGCGCCGGGATCACGAGGTGACTGCCGCGCAACGGCCGCAGGCGCGGCGCCGAGCCGAGCTTCGCGCGCAGCCCGTCGGCCTGGGCCCCGGTGGCGTTGACGACCACGCCCGCCCGCAACTCGCGCTCCTCTCCGGTCAGCCGATCGCGCACGCGGGCCCCGCACACGCGGCCACCGGCGGCGTGCAGCTCGACGGCCTCGACTTCGTTGATCGCCACGCCGCCCGCGCGCCGACCCTCCGCCAGCACCCGCAACACGAGCCGGGCGTCGTCGGTGCTGGCGTCGTCGAAGGCGACCGCGCCGACCAGGCCCAGGGGGTCCAGGCCTGGCACCATCGCCTGCGCCTCGGCCGGCGGGTGGAAGCGGTGGGTCCAGCGTAGCGTGCCCATCGCGTACGCCAGTGAGGCGACCTCGAGCTCCCAACGCAGCGTCGGGCGCGTCGCGCGGGCCACCGCTACGAAGCGCAGCGGCGCGACCAGGCCGGGCAGCTCGCGCAGCAGGCGCTCGCGCTCGCGCACGGCCTCGAGGGTGCTGAAGAGCCGGCCCTGGCGCAGGTACCGCATGCCGCCGTGGACCAGCTTGGAGGAGCGGCTCGAGGTGCCCCAGGCGAAGTCGCGGCGCTCGACCAGGGCGACCTGGAAGCCGCGGCGAGCGGCCTCGGAGAACACACCCGCGCCGACGATGCCGCCGCCGATCACGAGCAGGTCGAGCGGACGATCGAGGCGATCCCACGCCGCTCGGCGGGCGTCGGTCGCGGGCGTGGCAGAGCCCGGCAGCATCGGGCGGCACGTTAACACGCGGGCCTCCGACGGGTGTGCGACATGCTTGTGGGTGGAGAGCGTCAGTTCGCGCCAGGCGAAGCGGTCCGATAGTAACGAGGTGGTCGGGCGGTCGCGGAGGGATGTCCGCATTGATGGGCCCGCCGAGCCTGTCAAGGCGTCGAAGGGACCAGCGTCGGAGGTGGCTTAGCCACACTGCGCGCTGCTCACGGAGTTCGTTACCACAGCGAGCAGTCTCATCCGCTCCTGGCAACTGGGGCAGACGAGCAGCGCGAAGGCCGGCCTTGGGCCACGCCTACCAAGGAGCGTGTTTCATGCCGCACCTCGCGTAGTGGGACTGTCGTTGAGCATTCCCGCAGGGCTTGTGGCGGGGATCTCATCTTGTGACGTCGGCCAATACCATTGTCTATGATCGTTGCAGCACGCACCCGCTGCGGACCCCGGGCCTATACTGCGACTCGTGAAGACCGGTATGGGCCCGCCGCTCCCATTCTTCGCGAGGCCCCGGTTTCTCAGCGATGGCCTGTGGCCGCTGGCTGCCGTCGCCCTCGTGACGGGCCGCCTGTGGGTCCTCCAGAGCGACTACCCGACCGGGTACGACGGCGGCAACTGGCTGCTGCTGGGTCGCATGCTGCTCGGGAATCCGGCTTCACCCGTGGCCCCCTCGGCGCTCATCTATCCGCCGCTCGGGCCGTTGTTGATGGTCCTCGGGGACCGGACGATCGGCGGGCTGCTCTCGGCCCGACTGTTCGGCGTGGCGAGCGTCGTCGCCGTGATGCTCGCGACCCATGTCGCGCTCGTCGGAGACCGGGTGCGGCCGTGGGCCGCGGCCCTCGTCTCGCTCATCGTGGGATGCTCTCTCCCCGTCGTCGCTCAGGTGTGCTCGGGCGGTTTCCCGCAGAACCTCGGCCTCGCCTTCGGGATCGTGGCCGTGTGCGCCGCCGCCCGCGCCGTCGAGACGGGCACCCGCGGCCAGGCGCGGCTCGGCGCAGTTGCCCTCGTCGGCACGGCGCTCAGCCATCATGCCTACTACGTCTGGACTCTGTGCGTCCTGGTGGTGCTCGCCGTGTCGTGGCGTCGCGCGCCAGAGGACGCCGTTCCCCCGCCCTGGCGCACACTGATGCGGCTGGCGCTGCCCTCGCTCATTCGTCAGGCGCGCCCGTTGGGCACGGGCGGATCC
>CAZFQH010000141.1:0-8929 GCA_964520805.1 uncultured Acidobacteriota bacterium
AACCGAGGCCCCCGGAGAACGGTTCTGTCGAATGGCCGACCGCGCACGTGCGCGGGGCGGGTTCACCACCCGCGGCTTCGATCCTCGAAGGTACGACGACGAAATCAAACTGATCCAGACCCTTTACAACCAGAGCTGGCGAGACAACTGGGGCGCGGTTCCGATGTCGGACCGCGAGATGGCGGCACTCGCGGGGGAGATCCGGCCGTTCGCCGACTTTGAACTCATTCGGTTCGCCTTCGCGGGTGAGCGCCCGGTGGCGTTGTGTCTGTCGATCCCCGACATCAACCCTATCCTGAAGAAGCTGGATGGACGAATGGGCCTTCTGGGAATCCTCAGGTTCCTTTGGGAGCGACGAAGGGTCAAGGGAGTCAGGACCATACTTCTTGGGGTCATTCCGGAATTCCGAGCGCGCGGACTCGACGTCATTCTCACCACCGAGTCAGTGCGGATCGGTCTGGGCCGCGGCTACACGAGCGTAGAGATGGGCTGGACCCTCGAAGACAACCATCTCATCAACGACTATCTGGCCGAACTGGGCACACCCAGCCGACGCTTCCGGATCTACCGGCGATCGCTGGACTCCAGGAACGCGGCCCAGGCCTGAGAGTCCTTCGAGCCTCTGCCCTCGGCGCGCGGGAATGAGAGCTCACGCAGGGACCGGGGAAGACCAGGTCAGGCCCTGACTCCCAGATCCGCTCGCAACTCGGAGTCACGGCTGGGCCGCCAGAGAAACTGGTCGAGCCAGTAGTGCTGCATGGCAATGCCGAGCATCGAGGCGAAAAGGAGGTCTTGAACCCGGAAATCGCCAAAGAGCACCCACTCAGCGCTGTTGAAGAGGATGGGCAGCCCGGGGAAGATACCGAGTGCGGCGCCAAGAAGTCTCAAAGAACCGCCGACCAGCACCGCCGCTCCCACAAAGCGGGTCGGCGAGGCGCTCACCCACTGCGCCCAGGAAGCCACATCGCTCCCCGGAGCGCCCTGCGGCCCATGATATCGGCGCCGGTGCTGGAAGTAGACAAATGCCAAATACTGGAGGTCGTGCCCGATGGTGATCGCTCCCGTCCATAAGAGAAGAGGCAGGCGATGTCCCGGCTCGAACGCGCTCACCAGGACATAGGAGGTCACAACCAGCATGAGCAAGAGGACCTTGGGTCCATTAATGGTCCGACCGCGCGCCACAAGATACGCCTGCCTTCCGACAAACGAGAGGGTCGAGCCGGCAATGATCAACCAGACCAGGGCGGTGAGCAGAAGGTCGCCTGGCGAGTGGAGACCGAGATCCAGCAGCAGGGAATAGGGCGATGGAGATGCGGAGAGCCCCAGACTCGCGCGTGCTTCCGGATGCCTCAGCCCAAGAATCCCGAGGCTGCCCAGTAGACCGCCGTACAGCATCAGTCGATCCATCCGCAAGTCCGTGGCCGCGCGATCCGATCCCTTTCGCTCGTAAAGAGCCATGATCCCGTAGTGCTGGCGGACCAGATGCCAGAACGCCCAAAGGTTGAAGCCAAAGACGAAGATCAGGAACGGCATCTTGTATTGCTGGACTCCCGCTCCATGAAAGAGTCCGCAGAGCAGAACAACCCCGGGACCAAACATCAGTAGCGCGTGCGCCACTCGAAAGCGGCCCGGGTACTGGAGGCGGGTGGCGGGATCAAGATACGCGCGCGAGTAGGTACCAAAGTAGTGCGGTGTGTCGAGAAGAGCGGCCCAGACAAACCAAACCACGACGGGTGAAGGCGAGAGAAGCATCAAGCCCAGAAGAACGTAGGCGCCGAACGAGCTGAGGATCAGAAAAAGGAGATCTTCACGGCGGGAGATGATCCAGTTCGCGGAAATCGGTAGCGACATTCCCTTCGCTTCGCTCAGGCGCGCTCGGCCGGCTTACGGGCGAGGGCGAGAATATCGTCGTGGCGATCACGGGTGGAGAAACCCAGCAGACGGGTCGCGATTGACAGGGTGAGGAGTCGCCCTCTCCTTCCCCCGTTGGACCAGGCATCGATCGTGGCGAGTGATTCGATGATGAATCCCGTGTTGCTCAGCAGATCGCGCACGTCCTCCAGACTCAGTTCCCGGTTGTGTGGAGGGTACTGAAACGGATGGCGGTGCTCGAACCCATTGAGGAGGCTCTGATAGCTGCACGCATTGGGCGTGCTCAGGACCAGCCGGCCGCCGGGCTTCAGGACGCGCAGGCTCTCGCCCAGGCAGTTCAAGACGCCGCTGAACGTGAACGTATCGAGATCGGTGAGGCTCTCGCGGTCTTTGACATGCTCGATCACTTCCATGCAGAGGACCAGATCGAAAACGCCGTCAGACTGCGGAAACGGGCCACGGAGATCGAAGGGTTCGCAGGTCACGTCCACCTTCACGTGCTGCTCCAGCAGTTCGGTGAACGGCGATCGCCCCCCGAGGTCCAGCACCTTGGCGCCTGGCCTCAAGAATTCCTGGATGCGTTCGAAGGTGATCCGGTAGCGTGCGTTGTGCCAGGGCTCGGCTCGGTTTACCCGGTTCAGGAAATCCCGTACCTCGGTGAGATCCGGTTCGCGCGGGGTCATCCCGTCGACCGGGGAAACGCGGCGGCTTTGCTCCTGGCAGCCTCCGGTGGGGTGGCGCGGATCGGATGGGAGAGTGGGCGACGCACGCGGTCGCGGAGTATAGGACGGGAACGCCAGAACGCACCTTGGGAACGGCCGTTGCTAACATGCCCGGCTTCGTGATCGACATCGTGATTCCCCACGTGGATGGGTCGGCGCCGGGCTACGAGGCTCTGTGCCGAGAACATGGCGTGGACTGGATTCCCTGCCAGGTCCGCGAACTGGGCCTCCTGCGTTTCGTTCTGCGATCCATCGAGGCTTCCGCGCCGTGGGTTCGGGAGGTGACGATCGCGGTCCAGGATGAGGGCCACCTGCCGGCCTGGCTGGCGCGCGATCAGCTTCGGGTGTCGCGGCATGAGGAGTTCATCCCCGTGGAACACCTCCCTACCTTCCAGTCTGCCGTCATATCGGCCCACCTCCATCGCATCCCCGGGCTGGCCGAGCGCTTCGTCATCTGGGAGGACGACACCTTTGCGGGCGCGCCTTTGGCCCCGGGGAGCTTCTTCGCCGCGGATGGCCTGCCCCGCACGGATCCTCTGGTCGCGCCAATCATTCCCGGACTGGAGAGGTGGCTCGGCGGCTACCAATGGACGCTCGCCTGGTCACGCCTCCTCATTCGTCGGCAGGTCCAGAGGCGCCTCCCGCTCGCACATCTGCGAAGAGCCTGCTTCCTCTTCCCGCACATGCCGGTTGCCGTTCATCGGGATACCTGGCGCCGTATGTTCGAGGAGCTCAGCCAGGACGCGTGGTTCCTCGATACCGTCACCCGCCCTTCGGGAGGCGATCATCAGGCGCAACCCACAATCGATCCGCTGGTGGTTCACGCGAACTGGATCGACCTGGTGGAGAGGCGGCGATTCTCCGCAGGCAGACTTCTGGAATACGCGGCTCACTGGATGGCCCGCGCGCGCGCCCGGCTTCGTGGGCCCTGGGGTCATCCGCCACGATGGGGCGACTTCTCGCTGGTCAACGATGCCGCGCGGTTCCAGAAGCGAATGGACGCACTGGCGGCCCGGCAACCGGAGTTCTTCAACATCAATGACAACGCGTACGACAGCTACCGCGACGACAAGGGCCAGTGGCTCCCCGGGGACGCCCCCCCGAATCCCCGTTGTCTTGAAGCGGTTCTTCGCACGCTCCAGGACTTGTTCCCCCGACCCTCCCGCTTCGAGCGCACAGACGGGTAGGGACAACGGCCGCGTCAGCGGTTCAGCAGGCCGGTCAGAACCTCGATAGGCCGCTGTGCGGGTGCGGGCGAGCGGCCATCGCCGAGACAGTACCCCACCGTGCTCGAAGGGAGGCGGGCCGGCTGATCGCATTCAAGGCTCTCTTGTTCCCGATAGACCACGCCTGCGTCGGCAAGGCGTTGCCGAACTCCACCGAAGAGGCCGAAGTGGACCTGAAGCGGACCCTCTCGGCTGGCCTGGGCCATCACCTCGAGTTGACGGCGCTCCGCCAGGTCGCGAATGACACGGGCTCCGATCGAGGGGGTACAGGCGAGTACCACGTTCAGGGTCATGGCAATCGCAAGGCCGGCTCTTAAAAACCGCGGCGCCGCGGTCCCCCCGCGTGCGGCGAGCAATAGGGTGAACGCTGGCGTGAGCCACAGGTGCGCGGAATAGCGCGCCCAGAATGACTGTTCCGCGGGCAGAACAAAGAGCCAGAGGACGGCCTGAAGCAGCGCGTGAACCCGGGCGCCTTCCTGCCGGATTGAGAAGGCCATCAGCAATGCGCTTAGAACGAGACAACCACTGAACAGGGGACCCCACCCACCAATCCGCGTATCGGCATCGGTGAAAGCCGTGAGTTCCTCAAGGTCTACACTGAAGGGCGCCTTAAAGCGCGGCCACTCCTCGGAGTCGTTGGTGGCCCTCGCGGCGATCGAGTGTATGAGGCGCCGCGGAGGCGATTGCGCGAGGAATGCAGCGTTTCGAGAGTAGATGAGTTCGATCCCAGGCTCCGCGACCCCGCCCATCAACGGATGGAGGGGATGCCCATGGCGGAGGGTGTTGGTGAGGTACGGGTTGATGCCCTGAATGCCCGCGCAGACCATCGAGGCCACGACCGCTCCCATGAGCCCCCGGGAGCGTTGTGGAGCCTTGATCGCAACCCATAACAGCAGGCACGCGGCAGCAAGGCCGGCCAGGGCGAGACCATTGAACTTGAGGTTGGCGAGAAAGGCAAAGCCCACGATCCCCAGGAAAAGCCAGAGCCGATCACCGGTGTGCCACCAGAGCAGCACCACCGCCGCCATCACCGAAAGAGTCGAGGCTACGAGGCCGTCGACATAGAAGGTCAGGCTCTGATTGATGGCAATCGGGTTTGCGGCAATCAGCAGTGAGACAACCATCGCCCATCGGCGACCAAGCCCGAGGTTCGCCGCAGCCGCATACCAAAGCGCGAAGGCGCCCACGATCATCGTTATGTGGATCCCTTTGGCTCCTTCCAGGGAGCCCGTCCCCATGAGGACCAGACTTTCGACGACCCACGCCGACTTCGGAAGAAAGTCGACCAGATAGTGGCGAAGGGGAAGATCCCACACCGGATTCCAGCCTTCAGATAGCGCCAGAACCGCGCGCAGGTGATACGCCTGCCCGTCCCACGAGGTGTCCAGGATGGCACTCGCGACGAAGAGCGCGGTGAAAGCCACCCCTGCCACCACGAGTTGGGCGGCCAGGGCGGCCCTCCAAGCCGTCTCCTTAAAGCTGCGGCCGGACTGTTCGCGCGCCATGATCGAAAGCAGCCCGATCACCGGGAGCCAGGCGAGCGGAGTCAAGGGAGCGCCGACCAGAAGCACCAGGCCGCCGATGAGGGCGGGCAGGAATACGAGACCGACCAGTTGCACCCCGATCATCGAGGCGAAGGAGACCACGCGGGACGGAGTGTGATCGGTCAAGGCGCGGCAAGAAACATGTAGTTCAGGCGCCGGTAGAACTGCGCCCGAAAGCCATCGCGGGTCAGAGGCGGGCGGCCGGCCAGCCAGTCGGACATGAGCCATAGCCTCAGATCGAGAGTTCCCTGCATAAAGTCCCAAACCCTCTCCGGAGTGCTCCCATAACCTTCGGCCGAGCCCAGTCCGAACTCGAAAACCACCACGGGGCGGTGCCGGGCGATCGTGGACCTGGCCCCTCGAAGGACCAGGAACTCTCCCCCTTCCACATCGATCTTGATGAAGGCGACCGGCGCCTTCGCCGGTACGACATCGTCCAGTCGCCGAACCTCCACTGTGGTGTCACGGGTTCGATCCTCGCCCGGCGGATACTCGCGACGCTTGAAGCCGCTGCGGGCGGGAGCATCGAGTGCCATCACAAAGGGCTGCCGACCCGAGGTTTCACCGAGGGCGTATTCGAACACCAGAACGCTCGGGAAACGCCTGGCCAGAGCGCGAGCAGGCTCAGCTTGTGGCTCGAAAGCGTAGTGTTGGCCCTCGGGAGCAATCGCCACCATGGGTTCGAGCAGTTCGCCGATATAGGCCCCCACATCCACACCCGTCGAGTCGGAGCGCATGACCCGACGCATCACCGCCACGGTCTCGGCGTTGTACCGGGCATTCATGCTCTCCTCGCAGGCGGTCAGGCCGAGGCTCGCCAGGATCACGAATTGAAGCGATAGTGCCCCTCTCGAACGCTGGATGTCAGTCATGATCGGGATGCCGCTCGATCCTACAACGACCCTGAATCGGCGAGAGGGTTCAAGGCTACTGGCCCGTCACCATCGCAGTAGTATGGTCGTGAGCCGTTGACCACCACCACACAAAGAGCCGTCTCCTGGCGCGGCCGACTCGCGGGGTGGTGCTCGTCGCTTTTGTTCAGCTCACGCCCGCGATGGGCCATGATGCCGGCCCATGTCGCGACACCCTTCGTGGACGCGTTGCTGTTCACGGTTTCCCTGCTCGACGCACTGCAGATCCCTTATGTCGCTCACTACGGAACCCTCCTGGGAGCCGTGCGGCTCGGCGGCGTGGCCCCCTGGGACGAGGATTGCGACCTCTACATCCTGAGCGGGGATCTCGAGAGTCTGGCGCGCCGCCTGGAGCCCGACCTTCGGACCCACGGATTCGAATCACGCATGCGCGTGAAGGGCGACGCCTTGTACGTGAGGCGCCGGCCGTGGCTTGCCGGGCAGGGGCACATCGGGATCAGTGTGCTGCCCGCGCCTCATCCGGATGACTCCGGACCGAGCAATCCTCAATGGGACGCCTGTTTGAGCCTCGATGAGCTGCACCCGATTCAACGCCTTCCTTTTTATTCCAGCTACCTGGCCGGCCCGGCTCGACCCGAGCCACTCCTCGCACGCCTGTATGGCGAAGAGGGCAGCGTCGCGGTCATGAGCCGCTTCCGGGCGCCTTCGATATCGAATGGAAGCCGCAGGTTCTGGGCGGAGGCACGGCCCCTCGCTGGCCAGACCGACTGGCCGAGGATCTCCCGCCACTTCGCGATCCGGGCGGGCACGTGGTCCCACGCTCTCGCCTTCCCGTGGTGGTGGTTCAACGGGGCCTACAACCTGGGAATCGCCCGGCTGCGTCGGTTTGGACATTCGCTGCGGTAGACCAAAACCCCTAGAGTCGGTCGGCTTCCATGGTGACTCTCCTTCGGCTCCACCCTTCGTGACCGGTTTCGAACCCTGCCGCGGGTTCCTGCGCGGGCTCCTGCCGAGCCGACGGCCGAAGTTCCTGATGATGCCGCTCCATAATGCCGACCTTCTGGTGGACACTTTGCCGACGGCGGTGTCGGTCATCGAGCGACAGGGCTTCGCGTACACCGCGCACCAGGGGACTCTGCTGGGCGCGGCGCGCCTCGGGGGCCTGCTGAGTTGGGATGTCGATGCGGACATCGGTCTTCTCGAACCCAATGCGGAGAAGGTGAGGATCGGTCTCGAAGGCGCGCTGCTTGAATACCGCCTCGCTCTCATCTTTTCTCCGAACGCCTACTACTACACGATTCGCCCTTTCGCCCAGGCTTTCGGAAAGCGAGTCTTGCTGTTCCCGATAATCGAGGTGATCCTGGTTTCTTCAACCGTCGATCCACACACGGGAGAGATCGGTTATGACCGGCATAGTCCCCGCCGGATGTTCGGCGCGCGCGAACTTCTGCCCCTCCGGCGTTACGCCTGGCACACCTCATTCATATCGGGTCCGGCCCAGCCCGAGCCCGTGATTGGGCGCCTCTACGGCGAGAGCGGCGGACCTCGCGCATTCCTTGGGCATGAACCGCCTCGCCTTAGCGAAGAGGTCGGGCACTTCTGGCAGCACGCGAGGCCCCTCGTGGGCCCGGTTGATCTCGAGACCGTCCGTGCCCGGGCCGTGGCGGGCGGAAAGTGGATCCGCCTGCTCCGGTGCGCCCCCTGGTACGCCGCCAATGGCGCTTACAGCGAAGCCCTCGAAAGAGTGCGGAGGGCGGCCGGCGAACCGTGAGCTTGAGCGGTCAACGCGGTGGGGGCTATCGACGGCTCAGTTTTTGCCGCTGATGATGCGTCGGTAGACCTCGGATGTCTTCTCGAGGTCATCGTGTCCGCCAACGTCCTGAATCCTCCCGTCACCCAATACGGCGATGCGAGGGAATCGGCGGATGGTAGAGAGTCGGTGGGACACGACAACCAGGGTTGGCTGGTACCCAGGCTCGCGCAGTGCATCGAGGATCGACGCCTCGCTCTCCGGGTCCAGCGCCGAGGTGGCCTCGTCGAGAAGGAGGATCTCCGGACGCCGGACCAGGGCCCGGGCGAGAGCCAGCCGCTGGGCCTCGCCGCCCGACACCTGGGCCCCACTCTCGCCCGGCACCTCTTCGAGACCCCCAGGCAGACCCGACAGCAGGGTCCCCAGGCCGGAGACGCGGATGGCCCAGTCGAGCGTCGCATCGTCTACCTCGCGACCCATCACGATGTTCTCGCGGATCGACCTCGAGAATGCGCGCGCACCCTGGGTGAGATAGGCGACGTGTGCGCTCTGCCATCCGCGGACTCCGCAATGGGGCGCCCGGCCGTGGAGCAAGACAGACCCGCTGGTGGGCGTATAGAAGCCCGCGATCAGCGAAAGCAGAGTGGATTTTCCGGCCCCGGACTCGCCCACGATCGCAAGGCTCGCTCCCCGCGGGACGGCGAGGCTCACGCCTCCCAGCACCGGGCTCGCGGGCCGCGCCGGATAGATATAGGAAAGATCCGTGAGCTCAATGGCGGCGGCAGAGTGGGTGCCCGGTTGAGAAGGTTCGAATCGTGGGCTCGGAGCACTCTCGACCACGGCCCGGGCCAGGCGATCGCCCAGGGGCGTCAGGATGCCTCGAATGCTGCCGGCGTGGGCGTGGAAGCGGACGAGGTCGCGGCTCGATCGTGCGACCAGGTCC
>CAZFQH010000142.1:0-8870 GCA_964520805.1 uncultured Acidobacteriota bacterium
GTAGGACGAATAGTTGATGATGACGCCGAAGCCCACCGAGAGGCTGAAGAAGATCTGGCCGGCGGCCGCCATCCACGTCTCGAAATCCATCAGCTTCGAATAGTTGGGATTCCACATGTACCCCAGGCCATTCATGACGCTCTGTTCCGGCAGCGCCTTATCCGGGGTGCCGAGCGTGAGCACACGGATCAGCACGATCAGCGCCGCAACCGCCATCACCGGCATCGCATACGACACGAACTTCTCGATGCCCTTCGAGAGACCGCGGAACACGAAGTAGATGTTGATCGCGAAGACGATGAGCCAGGAAATGAGCGTGAGCGAACCGGCGCTGGTGAACAGCGAACCATCCCCGCCCGCACCCGTGAACTGCCGATAGTAGGCAGCCGAAGTGGCGCTTTGCTCCGCGATCGAAGCGGACGTATCGATGCCGATGCCGCCCGTCAGGTACTTCAGGAAATAGCCGAACGTCCAAGCTTCGATGAAGACGTAGTAGAACGACACCCCCAGCGGGATCAGCACGCCGATGACACCCAGGTAGCGCGCGGCCGAGCCCTTGCCGATGATGCCCATGATGCCGGGCGCCGAGTGCAGGCCCTTCTGACCCCCATAGCGGCCCATGGCCCACTCACTCCATGCGATGGGGATGCCCAGCAGCAGCAGGGCTGTGAAATAGGGAATCAGGAAGGCGCCACCGCCGTAGGTGGCGGCCTGACCAGGGAACCGCAGGAAGTTGCCGAGACCGACAGCCGATCCCGCAACGGCCAGGATGACGCCGAGCTTGCTGCCCCATTCGTCTTTTTGCTCAGTTGACATGTTTTCGGGGTGTGCGGTGGTCATGGTGGTTAACTCGAAGCCCAATAAAGACAACCCCCAGCGCCCCTAAGGCCAACTGTCTCGGTCTTGAATCCAACATGGGAAACTCAAATCCGAATCCCTTAAGACCACCTCCCACAATGGCAGCAAGCAGACAAACCACTCCTGCACTGATCAATGTTGTTTCCACAGAATCCTCCGGACGTATCGCTCGCTACAAAATCGGGAATGTCTCTTTCTTCGGTGAGTTGCAGGTGAAGCTAGCGAGTCTCGCCCCTAAAGTCCAGCTTGGCGCGGTTTGCCTGGAGGGCCTTGCCAGGTGCGGAGCCCAAGAGTGGCAGCGGTGGACCCTTATGTCGATGTCGAGGATGATCTCATGAAGCGGTGCGAAGCGCCCACCCCTGGCACTCGGCCTCGTCGATAGCGGGCCACGCACCCTACGCGAATAGCCGACTTCACCCGGCGATTACCCGATCAGCCCGGCGAGGCCGCGCCCGGCCGTGATAGCGCCGACGACCAGCGTCGCGAAGTACGCGACTGTGGCCACGTTCATGAGATGGCCGGCCACGAGGAGCAAGCCATCTCGTTCGAGGAGTCCCAGCGACAGCAGGAGTATCGCGATGCCCGGCAGCGTGTTCGAGAACGGCACGAAGCCGAACGGCACCATCAACAGCAGGCCGCCCAGGATCAGGCCGCCGCCGTGAATCACTCGAGAACCGCGAGTGGCTGCGACGAAGTCGAGCCTTGGTTTCACCAGGCGCTCGATCCGCGCGACGAGGGTGCTCGCCCTCTCGAACGTCCGGCGCAGCGCCGGCGCCTCTAGCTGCCGGTCGAGTATCCGGCGCGGCAGCCAGGGCACACGGTTGAGGGTGATGCTCACGGCGAGGAGCACGATGGCGAGACCGAACACCGTGCTGACGCCGGGAATGGATACCGGGATCAGGAAGGGCAGGGTCAGCACGGCGCACACCAGCAGCATGCCCTGTTCCCCGATCGACTCCAGGATCTGTCGGAGCGAAACTGTCTCCGTGGAAAGTGTGGCCGATACGCGCCTCAGTGTGGAGGACAGCTTGCCTTCGCTGTCGTGCAGGCCGACGCCGCTCACGATGCGCGTGGCCCGTCGCCCACATCAGGCGGGACGGAATCCGGAGGGTACATGTTCACTCGAGTCGTCCAGATCACGCCGCGCGATGCTACCAGCCGGGCCCTGTCGGTCAGTCCCGGACTCGCCGGAGACCTCGCATCCTCCTCTTAGTGATAGTCGACGATCTCAACAGCTTTGGCACCCTCCGAAGTCCAGACGAAACCCACGCGCCATCGGTCGTTGATGCGAATGCTGTGCTGTCCCTGCCGCCTTCCCTTGAGCGCTTCTAGCCGATTACCCGGGGGCACACCCAGATCTTTCAGGGCCAAGGACCAATCCAACTGTTCAAGCTTACGCAGGGCCGGTCGCTCGGAGGGGAGCTCGATGAAATTCGACATGGCGCATGGACGATTGCAACCGTACGGTTCCGGACGAGAGCGTACGGAGGCGTACGAAACGCGGCGCGGAATCGGGCGTAAACCCTTGCCGAACGAATGCCTGGGCGTGGCACGGGCGTTGCTGTTCATCTCGGCATGGACCGAGCCATCGACCCCGTCTTCGCCTCGGCGCAGAAGCGCGGTCGACTGACCATCGCTGCGGCGGTGGCAGCACTCGTGGTTTTCGCGTTCACCTATGGCCCGTCGCTGCTTAAGCCCTCGGTTCCCCGCTCGCGGGTTCGGATTGAGAAGGTCGATCGCGGTCCGGTGGAGGCGTCCATCGCCGCGTATGGCACGGTCACTCCCGACCTCGAAGAGGTGATCGCGAGCCCGGTGGACGCGAGGGTGACCAGGATCCTCAAGCGCGCGGGGGACACCGTGAAGACCGGGCAGGCCATTCTCGAACTCGACCTCGCTGAATCGGCCCTGGCCTTCGAGCGGATGGGTCGCGAGGTGGCCCTCAAGCGCAACGAGCAGCAGCGTTCGCGCCTCGACCTCCGTCGCGTGCTCGCCGATCTCGACTCAACCACCGAGGCCAAGCGGCTCGAGGTGGAATCGCTGCGGGCGCGGCTGGCCCAACAGACCGAACTCGCCGCCTCCGGCCTTGTCTCCCGGGATGGCCTCCGTGAGGCGCAACTGAACGAGACGCGGGCCGCCCTCGAACTGAACCGGCTCATTGCTTCGCGCGGCATCACCGAGGAGATGAATCAGGCGCAACTCGAGGGGATGAATCTGGAACTCGCGACTCTGGAAGGCCAGCGCCGCGAGGCTCGTCGGGTGCTCGATCTCGGCTCCACTCGAGCGACCCGCGACAGCGTTGTCACCTGGACGGTGACCGAAGCGGGCGCCCTGGTGCGACGGGGTGAGCCTCTGGCCCGCGTGTCCGATCTCAAGTCCTTCCGCATCGAAGCGACCGTGTCCGCGGTCCATGGTCGCGCCTTGCGCCCCGGTCTCGAAGCCCTGGTTCGTATCGGCAGCGTCGACCTGCGCGGCGAGGTCGCCACCGTCGAGCCCACCGTGCGCGACGGCGTCATGCGCCTGTGGATCCGGCTCGACCAGCCCACGAACGCGGTGCTTCGGCCGAGCCTCAAGGCGGATGTCCAGATCGTCACCGATCGGCGGGCCGATGCCCTGCGGGTGGCGCGCGGGCCCTTCCTCATGGGAGAGGCGTCCCAGGAGGTCTTCGTGGTCCGGGACGGGAGCGCCTTCCGCACCCGTGTGGACCTGGGGCTTATCGGCTACGACGTGGTCGAGATCGCGCGCGGGCTCGAAGCGGGCGACGAAATGATCGTCTCCGACATGACCAACTACCTTCACGCACGGGAGCTGAAACTGAAATGAGCGTTCCAATGATCCGCCTCGACAACATCGAAAAGGTCTACCGCACCGACCGCATCGAGACCGTGGCTTTGTCCGGCATCAACCTCGACGTCGAGGAAGGGGAGTTCGTCTCCATCATGGGGCGGTCGGGCTGCGGCAAGAGCACGCTTATGCACCTCATGGGACTGCTCGACGCGCCCAGCAAGGGGACGATCTCCTTAGGCGGGGCCGTGGTGACCGACGCTTCCGACAAAGCACTCGCGCGCTTGCGCAACCAGTCGATCGGTTTTGTCTTCCAGTCGTTTCACCTGATTCCCGATCTTTCCGTACTCGACAACGTGGAGATCCCGCTCCTGTACCGCAAGGTCGGAGCGGCCGAGCGCCGCAAGGCCGCGGAGGCGGCCCTCGAGCGCGTGGGCCTGTCGGCCCGCAAGCATCACTTCCCCTCCCAGCTCTCGGGCGGGCAGCAGCAGCGCGTGGCCATCGCGCGCGCCATTGTGGGGAAGCCCCGCATCCTCCTGGCCGACGAGCCCACGGGAAACCTCGACTCCCAGATGGGCGACGAGATCCTCTCCATCCTCCAGGACCTGAATACGAAGGAGAAGACCACCCTGGTCATGGTGACCCACGATCCCCGCCAGGCCGAGAAGACCGCGCGCACCATCCGCATGTTCGACGGCCGAAGGGTCAACTAGGCCATGCTCGGGAACTACCTGAAACTCAGCCTGAAGATCCTCGGTCGGCGGAAGTTCTTCACCTTCGTGAGCCTCTTCGGCATCGGCTTCACTCTGCTCGTCCTCACTCTCTCCGCGGCGGTGCTCGACCACATCTTCGGCGCCTACCCGCCGGAGACTCGCGCCGATCGGACCCTCTCCGTCTACGCCGTCCGCATGGAAGGGGACGACTCGCAGTCCACCGGCCCCGGCGGATTCAAGCTCTACGACCAGTACCTGCGGGACATTCCCGGAGTCGAGCGGATGTCGGTTCTGACCACGCCCCAGCACGTGGTCTCGTACTGGAATGGCACGCGCATCCAGTCCGCCCTCAAGCGGACCGACGCCGACTTCTTCCGCATTCTTGATTTCCGCTTCCTCGAGGGCGAGCCCTTCGGGGACGCCGACGTGAACGACGGCCGATTCGTCGCCGTCATCAACGAATCGACCCGGCGGAAGTTCTTCGGCAAAGCCCAGGCGGTGGGGAAGTCGTTCGAGGCGGACGGCCAGACCTTCAAGGTGGTGGGTGTCGTACCCGATGTGCCCATCTTCCGGCTGATGGCGAGCGGGGACATCTACGTCCCGGTCACCACCGCCAAGTCCGACGATTACCGGCAGCGCATCCGGGGCGGCTTCATGGCCATGTTCCTGGTCAAGGACCGAAGCCTCATCGAGAGCGTGCAGCAGGAATTCAAAGCGCGGCTCGCCAGGGTCGAGGTGCCGCCGAACTTCAAGCGGATTCTTGCGGTGCCGGAGTCGGTCTTCGGCACGTTCTCTCGCGTCATTCTCGGCGACTTCGAGTCCGAAGACACGGCGAGCCGTCTTCTCTCCATCCTTCTCACCATGGCCGTCCTGTTCATGGTCCTGCCCGCGGTGAACCTCGTGAACCTCAACGTGAGCCGCGCCCTGGAACGGGCGTCAGAGATCGGCGTTCGACGAGCCTTTGGGGCCTCGGCCCGGGATCTCCTCCTCCAGTTCCTCTTCGAGAACGTGATCATCTCCGTGGTCGGGGGCGTGCTGGCCCTGATCATGGCCGCGCTGGCGCTGTTCGCGCTGAACCGCGCCGATCTCGTCCCCTACGCCCACTTCGCCATCAACTTCCGGATCGCGGCCTGGGGCTTCGCCTTCGCCCTCACCTTCGGCGTGCTCTCCGGCCTCTGGCCGGCCTGGCGTCTATCCCGTCTCAAACCCATTCAGGCCCTCGGAGGCTCGCGATGATCCGCCATCTCTTCAAGCTCATCTGGAATCGCAAGCGCTCGAGCGCGCTGGTCATCACGGAGATCTTCGCCTGCTTCCTGGTGCTGTTCGCGGTGCTGACGCTTTCTCTCTACGCCTTCGAGACCTACCAGCGCCCGCTCGGCTTCGCCTACCGGAACGTGTTCGCGCTGGACATCACCTTCACGGAGAGCACGGGCGACGGCGGGCAGAACTCTTCCACCGGAAAGCTCTCTACGACCGAACCGTCGGTCGAGAACCCCTATCAGGACCGGCAGAAAGCGTTGCTCCAGCTCATCAAGGCTGACCCGGCGGTGATGGAGGCGGCCTGGGCCTCCCCGCTTCCCTTCTCCCACTCGAACGAAACTCGCAACTACACCTTCCGCAAACGGCCCATCCGCTACTCGATGGCGCGCTGCACCGACGAGTACAAGGATGTGATGGGACTCGAGGTCACCCGCGGACGCTGGTTCTCGGCCGAGGATGATGGGGCGGGATACGAGGCGGTGGTGATCACAGAAGCCCTCGCCGCCCATGCCTTCGGCGACGCGGATCCAATCGGTCAGAGCATCAGCGGGGATCGTGAGGAGGGCGAAGCACCTCCCGCCGAGCGACGAGTGGTCGGGGTGATGAAAGCTTTCCGCCAGGAAGGCGAACTCGATACCGAGGACCGGTACCTGCTCACCCGACTTGAGTATCCAAGCGGACAGATGCGCCGCATCGGCAGTCTCGCCCTGCTTACCAGACCCGGAGCCGACGCGAGTGTGGAAGCTCGCCTGGTCGCCTCGCTGCTCGCGGCCGCTCCCGACTGGTCGTTCAAGATCGACCAGATGGAGGAGGCCGCCGAACTGAACCGGCGCGTCTACTCGGCCCCCATCGCTCTCGCTGCGGTGGTGGCGGGCTTCCTGGTGCTCATGGTGGCGCTCGGGCTCTCCGGTGTTTTGTGGCAGAGCGTGACCACGCGCATCCGCGAGATCGGCGTCCGCCGCGCGCTCGGCGCATCTGCGGTGGACGTGCGGCGTCAGGTGATCGGCGAACTGCTGGTCATGGCGACCATCGCCATGACCGCGGGAGTCATCGTCGTCCTCCAGTTCCCGTTCCTGGATCTTCTGGGGCCGGTGCCTGCGAGTGTCTTCTTCGGGGGGCTTTCCCTTACCATTGTGGCTCTGTACGGGCTCGCTCTCGTGTGTGGTTTACACCCGGCGCGCCTGGCCACCACGATCCATCCAAGCGAAGCCCTCCGTTACGAATGATCCTGATCGTCGATGACGACGTGTCCGTTCACGCCTCCCTCGGCCTGCTCCTGAAGCAGGCCGGGCACGCGTGGGCCGCGGTCCCGGACCGCGCCGCCGCCACTTCGTGGCTCGGAAAGAACCCCTGCGACCTCGTCCTTCAGGACATGAACTTCAGCCGCGAGACGAGCGGGGCCGAAGGGCTCGCTCTGCTGAGGGAGATCCGCGCCGCGCATCCCGATCTGCCGGTGATCCTCATGACCGCGTGGGGCTCCATTCCTCTGGCCGTGGAAGGAATGAAACTGGGAGCGGGAGACTTCATCACCAAGCCCTGGACCAATACCCAAGTGGTCCAATCCGTCGAGACCGCTCTCGGCCTCGCCCGCGGCCCGGGCCCCGATGCGCCCGCGGCCAGCCGCGAACAGCTCGACCACGACTTCGACTTCGCCGGCCTCGTAGGAGAAGACCCGGGTCTGCTGCGCGTGCTTCAGATCATCGGCCGGGTCGCCGCAACCGGCGCCTCCGTTCTGGTCACGGGAGAAAGCGGCACCGGCAAGGAACTGGTGGCCGAGGCCATCCACCGCAACTCTCGTCGCCGCGGTGGTCCCTTCGTCAAGGTGAACCTCGGCGGCATTCCCACGGGACTTTTCGAGAGCGAGATGTTCGGCCACGTGAAGGGCGCTTTCACCGACGCCCGCACCGACCGGGTGGGGCGGTTCACCCTGGCAGACTGCGGCACCATCTTCCTCGACGAGGTGGGCGAGCTGGATCCGGCTTCCCAGGTGAAGATGCTTCGCGTCTTGCAGGACCGCACCTTCGAAATCCTCGGATCCAGCCAGACGAGGAGCGTGGATGTGCGCGTGGTCGCGGCCACCAACCGCAACCTCCGCGACGCCGTGGAAAGCGGGGCCTTCCGCGAGGATCTTCTCTACCGCTTGAACCTCATCGCCATCCATCTGCCGCCTTTGCGCGACCGCCGCGGCGATATTCCGCTCCTGGCTCGCCAGTT
The DNA here is from genome assembly GCA_964520805.1 of uncultured Acidobacteriota bacterium. Lineage (GTDB taxonomy): Bacteria > Acidobacteriota > Vicinamibacteria > Fen-336 > JAGNNV01 > JAGNNV01. The sequence continues at coordinate 7,827 of CAZFQH010000142.1, forward strand.
CCTTCATTCCGTCATGGCCGCCCACGGCCGCGAGGGCCTGGAACTCAGCGCCGGTGCTACCGATCACCTGAAAGCCCAGGAGTGGCCGGGCAACATTCGCGAACTCAAGCACACCGTCGAGCGCGCCGTGCTGGTGTCTCCGGGTCCGGTGCTTACTGCCGCCAATTTCCGCGAGATCGCGGCCATGGAAGCCCCCGGTTCCGCCCGCGACCCGTTGCCGCCGGTGGGCAGCATGACCCTCGACCAGATCGAGCGGGCCATGATCGTAAAGTCGCTCAAGCACCACGCGGGAAACCTCACCCGGGTGGCCGAGTCCCTGGGCATGAGCCGGCCCGCCCTCTATCGTCGGATCGAGAAACACGCGATCACGGTCTGACCACGCGAGCCTTCTGACCCTTGAGCTTCAAGAACCGTTACCTCCTCTACGTCGCGGTTCTCCACGTGGCGCTCGCCGCCCTCGTGGCCCCCCTGCTGGTCACGAACCGCGCCTGGCTGCTGGCGGTTGAAGTGTTCTTCGTGGCCTCGGTCCTCATCGGATTCCGTCTGGTCCGCGGCCTGTTCTCGAGCCTCGAGGTCCTCTCGGAGGGCGCGCGGTTTCTCGATGAAGGGGAGTTCACCACGCGGTTCAAGGAGACCGGCCGGCCCGAGCTCGACCGCCTCGTCGCCCTCTACAACCGCATGGCCGACGACCTTCGCGAAGAGCGCACGAAACTCCGCGAGCAGCAGCACTTCCTCACCCAGGTCCTCGAAGCCTCGCCCTCCGGCATCGTCATTCTCGACTTCGACGGCCGGATCGACATGACCAATCCCGCGGCGGCCCGGACTCTCGGCCTCTCCGCCACCGCCGCGCGCGGCCTTTCCCCCGCGGAGATTCCGGGAACCCTGGGGTCAGACCTCGCCGCCGCGACGTCGGGCCTCGCCCGCTTTCACACCACGGGTGCGGGCGGCAAGATTCGCATCGTCTCCGGCCGCTTCACCGATCGCGGTCATGACCGCCGCTTCCTGCTGCTCGAGGAGATGACCGAGGAAGTGCGGGCCGCGGAG
>CAZFQH010000143.1:0-8835 GCA_964520805.1 uncultured Acidobacteriota bacterium
AGGATTCGGTGGCCTGGAGGAGATATTCGACCAGCAGTTCGGGGCGCGCTCTCATCTTGAAGACGACACCTCCGCGGCGGATTCTGAAGACCTGGGCATCGGCGCGGTCGATCAGATCCGCGGTGTCGGCCTCGAGAGCCTTGCGGATCCTCGTGACCAGCCCCGCCGAGGACCACGGCTCGAAGGCGATCCCGAGCGCCGAGACATCGATCGCGCGAAGCGCGTCCTCGGGGTTCGGGGTGTCGCCGAGAATAAGCAGGCGGGGCGTGGAGTCCGCCTGTTTGCGCAGGCTGCGCGCGAAAGCGTAGGCATCCGTGTCGCCTAGTCGGCGACGAACCAGGAGAAGACGGGCACTCCCCACTCGGGACGCGGCACTCTCCACGTCGGTCGCGAGCTGGGTGGAGACACCGAGTGCGGTGAGTTCGGTCGCGAGGGCGTGTCCGCGAACGGGGTCCGTATCCACCAGCAGAACATCGAAGGCCGACCTGGGCGAGGGCTTGGAAACGCGGTTTGACATGTCCGTGGTAAGACGCTTCAGGCGAGTGGCGGCATCGGAGGTTTATTCAGGCAAGGTCCAGTCTGAGAAAGACCGATCAGCAGATTAAGGGGTGTTCGCCCTTCTCAGCCGCCGAGATCAGGCGGGCGCGACGCGGCGCATCCAACTCGGACGTGACGATGGACATGTGGGACAAGAATGCCTTGTACTCAAGGGCGGTCGCCTTCTCGTCCTTGCGGCCGTTGAAGATCCGATAGCGGACGTGGGCGATGCTGGCGAGAATCCACGGAGAGCCGATACGCGAGGCCAGCAGCACCGCTTCATCGAGCCGGGAAAGGTCCTGCGCAATCAGACCGCGCAGAGTCAGCGCCTCGACCTGAAGGTAGAGGATCCGGCGTTCGCGGGCGAAAGCCTCGACCCGCGCGGCCATCTGATCGGCGGAAACCGAATCGTGGCCGGCGCGGCATCGGGCGGTGAACAGATGAGCCTGGGCGGTTCGGATCTCGTGGGTTCCGCGCTCGAACGCGAGCCCGGCGATTTCCGCGGCGGAGGCGGCTTTGGAATGTTCGCCCTGAAGAACCAGCAGATGGGCCCCGGCGAGACCGAGACGGCCGTCCAAAAAAGGTCGATGAACTCCGCGACTGGATTCACAGGCTCGTCGTGCCGCGGAAAGATCGCTATCGGCGGCGATCAGGTCGGCCGCAGCCAGCGAGCACATCGCGCGGTGGAGCAGGGCGTCCGCCTGTTCGCGGCCGGTGCCCCGCGAAGCTTCGCGAACCGCGGCTTCGGCATCCTCCGTGGCCCCTCGGAGGCGGCCCTGGGACAACTTCACTTCGGACCGATACGCAAGAAGACCTACACCCGTGATCACGTCTTCATCCTGCGAGATTTCCGACTCGAGGAGGTCGGCAGCCTGTTTCAAGTCGCCCAGCAGATCGAGGCAGCGGGCCAGACGGAGCTTGTTCCGGAGGGTCCCCGTGATCACTCCGGCTCGTCCGATCGCCTCCTTTTCCGCTTCGGCCGAGGCCCTAGCCTCGGTCACCAGCCCCCGGCGGATCTGGATGGAGGCGATATGGCCCAGGATGGCGGATTCGATCGCGAGGGCATCGGCCTCGCGGGCACGCACCAGACCGCGTTCGAATATCGAAAGGGCCAGATCGGGATCGGGTTCAAGCCCGAGACGGCCGGCCTCGAGAGCGCTCCGCGCCTGAAGGAGGCGGTCGGCGCTGCCATCGGAGATCTGCATGGCTCGTTGGATGGACTCCCGTAGACCGGGGAGATTCTGCGACACCCGATGAATTCGCGCCTTGAGAAGGGCGGTGGTGATCGACTCGCTGGCTCCGAACTCGCCCAGAGTGGCGGTGGATTTTTCCGCGGCCTCGGCGTACCGCAATGCGCCTTGAATGTCGTCCGACCCAAGCTGCGCATCCACCAGACCGTCGTAGAGACGGGTGGCGAGGCGGGGGGCATTGCTGCCGAAGGCGGCGGCGATAGCGCCCCGGAACCTCGTGACCGCGGAATCGGTCTGGCCGCTGTCGATTTCGAGGCGTCCCAGTTCGAGCATGGTGGCCCCGCGGCGCACCAGGTCGCCGCGCTCGGTCGATTCGTTCCAGGCCTCCATGGCGAGGTCACGGGCATGGGAGGCTTCGCCCGACAGGCGGGCCACCCGAGCCAGTTCGGTGAGCGCATCGATGTGAACAGACACTTCCCCCGCATCCTTCGCGATAGAGCGCGCCCGTTCGAGCGCGTGCCGCGCCTCCTTGGCCGCCCCGCTTTCCAGAAACACCTGGGCGAGGGCGAACTCGGCGCGGGCCTGAAACAGGCGGGCGGAGGCGGAGGTGGCGAACTGAAGGGCGACCCGAGCCGCGATCTCCGCGGCGAGATACCTTCCGCGCACCCGATTGGTGGTGGAAAGTCCCAACTGCGCTTCCAGCAGAAGGACTCGCGCTCCCATCCCTTCCGCCTCCCGGTTGGCCGCGAGGAATTCGGCATCTCCCGCACTCACCGCGCCCAGCTCAGTCAGGCAGCAGCCCAGAGACAACCGGACGCTCGTGATCAGGAGGGCATCGGGGACCTCGCCCACCAGATTCAAAGCCCTTCGAACATCGGCGATGGCGGAATCGGGATTTCCCCCAAGCAGCAGCATGCGCGAACGCGCGTTCAGCGCCAGCACCAGAGCGTGGCTGTCACCACGGCTCTCCGCGGAGGCCAGAGCGTCGTTCATGAGGTCGAGCGCCACCGAGCGGTCGCCCAGATGGACCAGGACCTCGGCGTAAGCGAGGACCAAAGGCAGCGAGCGATCCGCTCCACCGGTCTCGCCATCCAGGCCCTCGGCTTCCAGTCTCTCGCGGGCCTTGGCCGGTTCGCCCAACATGACCAGCGCCTCGGCCTCGTGAGCAACGATCTGCACCGCCAGCGCACGGGGCACCGAGCCCTTGAGAATGAAGTTCGGAGCGAGTGCGGTGCGCGCGGCCTCGAGCCCCTGATCAAGTTGAAGGGATTGAAGAAGAAGGCGGGTGTGAAGAAGTCCGAGACTGGCGTGGGTGACCACATCGCCCGCCCCGGCGAGTTTCAGGGCGTGCTGACAGGCCGCGAGGCCCGGACCGATCCGGCCGATCTTGAGGGCCAGGTCGGCAAGTCGCATCAGATGTGCGACTTCTTCTTCGGGAGAGACGGGCTCGGCTCGGCGAGACCGCTCTTCGGTCGCCTCTTCGGCCGCCAGGTACTCGGCCTCCAGAAGAAGAAGAGCACTCGCGCGGGGCGCCGCGAGCGGACGGGCCTGGGCCGTGGATGACTGCGGAGTGAAGTGAGGCGAAATCGGCTCGGAAGAGGGGGCCTGGGTTCTCGACTGGTGAACCGCATCGAGAATCTCATTAAAGCGAGTGAGCGCCGCGGTGAGGTTGTTCTGGCGGGCCAGTTCGAGGCCTTCGGTGGCGAGAGCCTTGGCTTCGTCGAGTTTCAGCGCGCGCAGTGCCGCATCGGCCGCGAGTACCAGAGCATCGGCCTGCTGCCGGAAGTCATGGCTGTGCGCAAACAGAGTGGCGGCGCGGCGCCCCATGCGGCCCGCATCTTCAGACTCGAAGGCCTCGAGGGCGGCACGGGCGTAGACAAGGCAGGTTTCCGCCTCGACACTTTGATCGCCGAGCCACCCTTCACTTTGAACGAGGGCGAGGACGGTCTGGGCGAGACGCCTTGAATCCTCGTAAGCACCGCCCGCAAATGCGTTGCGCGCGGCCGCGAGGCCGTGGTGGGCGGCGCGATCCAGAAGGCCGGCGGTGGAGAAATGGCGGAACAGAACGGGCGCCACCCGATCCAGGCGACGGGCATAGCGGCTCTCGATGAACTCCGCGTAGGCGCGGTGCAGCGAGCGGCGGCGCACCTGATTGAGGGTTCGATAAGTGGCGTCGAGAAGCAGGGTGCTGGCGAACGCGAGCCGCGAGCCGCCGGAGACCGCGTCCTCCTTGAGCACCCCTCGCTCCATCAGTCCTTCGATGACGGTCTCGGCGGCCGCTCCGAGGCCGGAGAGATGCGTGACTTCGGCGGGGTCGAAGGAGGCGCCCACAACCGCCGCGGCCTGCAGAACACTTCGATCCGAATCGGCCAGAGCCGCAACCTTCTCCTCCATGAGCTTCTGGATGGAATCCGGCAGGGCCAGCCCTTGAACCCCGCCCCGCCGGGCGGCCAGGGTGAACTCTTCGAAGCGTCCTTCGGCGGACAGACTGCGCACAAGTTCCACAATGAAGAGCGGATTGCCGCCCGTCGCCTGCAGCAAAGCTTCACCCGCGTCCTCGGAAACCCGCTCCTTGCCCAAGAGTCCTACCGCGAGTTCGCGACAGCTCGCGGCCTCCAGCGCTTTCAGCTGGATGAGGAGCGTGCCTTGATCTCCACGCATGGTCTTGACCAGTCGGGCCATGGGATCGGAGTCCCCACCTCCGGTCTGGACATAGGTGCCCGCGATCATCAGGCGCGAGGACGACCGGCGATGGAAAACGTACTGGATGGCCTCGAGGGAAGCATCGGCCAGATGAAGGTCGTCGAAGAGAAGAACCACCGGCTGCACCGACGCCAGCCGGCCCACGGTTCGGGCCAGCAGGTCGAGAGTAAAAGTACGATCCTCCCGCCGCGGAGCGGTGTGCGCTTGAGAGTCCCCTCGGGCCGATTCGGCGATCTCCGGGAACAAGGAGCGCAACTCCGGAAGCAGGTCACCGAGCAGCTTCTTGGCCCCGTCGGGATCGGCGTCGAGATATTCGCGGAAGGCTTCACCGAAACCCTGATAGGGCAGGGCCGGATCGACGCGCTCGACGAAACGCCCGTGCAGCACCAGAGCCCCGCGGCTCTTGGCCATCCGCTCGAGCTCGCGCAGTAAAGAGGCCTTGCCAAAACCCTGTTCTCCACCAACCAGAGCCAGCTGAGCTTCGCCGGCCTGAGCGCGGTGGAACGACTTGACGAGGTCCTCAACCTCATGGGCGCGACCCACGATGGCGGAGCCGGCCCGGGGCACCACGATGGACGCGGAGAGTTTGGTGTTGGGATTACGAAGCCGGCGCGAAAGCTCGCGAAGCACGGAGGCGATCTCGGTCCCGTCCTTGGGTCGCGCCGCCGCCGCCTTGGCCATGCAGGACAGCACAATGTTCTCGGTCTCGATATCCACGAGCGAAGCCAGCAGACCCGGGGGTTCGGGCTCCGAGTGGACGATTTTGTAGAGAACGGTCTGAGTATCCCCCGAGAAAGGGAGCTTCCCGGACAAGGCCTCGAACATGACCACACCAAGCGAGTAGATGTCCGCGGCCGGCGAGCTCGAGGAGTCGAGAATCGACTCCGGGGGGAGATAGGCGAGGGTGCCGACGATGATGTCGGACTTCGTCATTCGAGAATCCTTCGGCCCGAGGGCGATCCCGAAGTCCATCAGCTTGGCCCGCCATTCCTCTCCCTCGCGCAGGACCATGATGTTCTCGGGCTTGATGTCCCGATGCACGATCCCACGCTGGTGGGAGTACTGAAGGGCCTCCGCCACTTGCGCGCCGATGTCGAGCACATCGGGGGCGATCAGCGTTTCGTCCTTCTGAACCGCGCGCAGCGTCCTGCCCTCGATGTAGGGCATGACGAAGAAGAGATTGCCCTCGTAGTCCGCGAAGTCGTAGATGGGGACAATGCCTGGATGGTCGAGCTTGGCGACTGCGCGCGCCTCGCGTTCGAAGCGCTCGCGCTGGTCTCCCTGGAGATTCCCCGAGGTGAGCATCTTGATCGCCACCTCGCGCTCCAGCACCAGATCGAGGGCGAGGTACACGACTCCCATACCCCCGCGACCCACTTCTCGGAGGATTTCGTATCTCGACGCGAGTTTCCGACCGATCACAGAGTAGTCGCTAGATGTCGCCTTGTTAGGAAGATGGCCTCACCCCCCTGGCTGCTAGGGGGGATGATACCCGCCCCGGGGTGCGATCAATGGGCGGGGGTGGTTTCGACTCCCACAATGCGGCGGGGGCCGGAAATCTCGGCCAGGATTCGGCTTCCCACCTGGATGGGCGGGGACACGAAACCGCCTCCGAAGCGGGTGCGGGCCACGAGCTTCTGGGTCCGGACATCGATCACCGCGATTTCGTCCTCGAACACGGGCGCAAAAACCCAACCCGCACTGAGCCAAGGCGCGCCGAAGGGCCTGGAGGAAAGCAAAACCCGCCGCCGGAGGTCTCCTCCACCAAGGGAAATTTCATAGAAGACGCCTTCAAAGGAGAAGACTCCCACGCGTTTTCCATCCAGAAAATCAAGCGGCCGGTCCTTCACACGCGCTCCGACCTTGAAGCGCCAGGTGAACTTGCCCTTCGACGAGACGGCCCTCACGAGCCGACTGCCGGAGCCCACCACCACACGTCCGTCCGCGAAGACCGCGGGAGCGCCGAACTCTCCCTCAGGCGACTCCAACTGAAACCGGACCCGGCCCTCTTCGCGCGTGCGCACGGTCAGAAGGCCAGCCTCCAGAGCGACGAGCCAGTCTCCGGCGACATCGATGTCGAAAACGCTTTTCGCAGGCAGATCGAAATGCAACGCGCCCGTCGAGACCACGAGTGCGGCCAGACCGGAAACGCCGCCCACAAAAACCCGGTTCCCGTCCAGGCGGACCGACTGAACCTCGGTCACCTGGGTAGTGGTCTTCCAGACCGCGGTCCCGTCCTCGGTGTTCAGTCCCCAGGCGACACCGCGTCTCTCGACAAAAACCAGCAGGCCCGGTCGGGCCTTGACGAAGCCAGAGGGCAGGCCATCGCGGGTCCAGACGATGGCCCCCACGACAGGATCTATGGCGATGACCTTTCCGGATGAAAGTGCTGCAAATACGAGGGTTCCATCGGTGGCCAGAGGCGAAACAAGTGCGTCCTCCAGCGGCATTTCGAAGCGCGAGACCGGGGGGAAAGGGGGCGTCGGCGGAAGCACCTTCGACTTGGTGCAAGCCGCCATCAAGAAGACAGAGGCCAAGGCGGCCCCGAGGACCCACTTCGATCTGGTTTTTTGCTCGCCTCGCACCGCGTCTAGAAGTGTAGTCGAACAGTGCTGGATTGCTGAGGTGGGGAGCCGCAACGGCGTTTGGTCGCCTGCTTGTCCCCCCACACCCCCGGGCGCTCCGGCGAAGTGAATTCGGCCTGCGCTTTGTCCATAGGGTCCGCGCGCCTCGAGGTTCCGAAACAGGTCATATACTGGGACGGGGGGCCGCAATGGCGTTTAATCTCGTGCTGGGCTCCCCTTACCCCGCGCTCCGGCCGAAGTAAATTCGGCTCTGCGCTTTGTCGGTTATGGTCCGGCTGAGGTCCTGGAATGACGCGCGATTCCGTACTCATCATTGATTTCGGCTCCCAATTCACCCACCTGATCGCCCGCCGTTTTCGCGAACTGGGGGTGTACTCCGAGATCATTTCTCCGGGGACGCCGCTCAAGACGATCCTGGCCTACAAGCCAAAGGGGCTGGTGCTCTCGGGAGGCCCATCGAGCGTTTACGAGCAAGGGGCGCCGCAGATCAGCAAAGAGGTGCTCGAAGGGGTCAGCGTCCCTGTCCTGGGCATCTGCTACGGCATGCAGCTGATGGCCAAGGTCCTGGGCGGCGAAGTCGTGCAGGCCGAGTCGAAGGAATTCGGCCCCGCGGACCTGGAGGCTTCGCCCCAGTCCCGCCTTCTGCGCGGCCTGGCCGCACGTACACGGGTCTGGATGAGCCACGGCGATTCGATTCTCCGGCCACCCCGTGGCTTTTCGATCTCCGGCTCAACCTCCAACACGGCGGTGGCCGTCATGGAGTATCCGAAAAAGGGCCTCTACGGGATTCAGTTCCACCCTGAGGTGAAACACACCGCGCAGGGCATGCAGTTGCTGAGCAACTTCCTCGATTTGTGCGGCTGTGCGCGGAACTGGGACCCTGCCTCGTTCGTCGGCGAAACCATCGAACGCATCCGGCATCAGGTGGGAAAGGAGCGCGTGATCTGCGCTCTATCGGGCGGGGTCGATTCCGCCGTAACCGCGGTGCTGGTCCATCAGGCGGTGAAGTCGCAGCTCACCTGCGTCTTCGTCGACAACGGCCTTTTGCGGAAGGACGAAGCGGCCCAGGTGAAAGAGCGCTTCGAGTCGAAGCTCGGGTTGCCTCTGGTCTGCGTCGATGCCTCGAAACGATTCGAGAAAGCGCTGAAGGGCGTCACCGATCCGGAAAAGAAGCGGAAGATCATCGGCAAGGAGTTCATCGACGTCTTCAAAGACGCAGCCAAGAAGATCGGCCCGGTGAAGTTCCTGGCCCAGGGAACGCTCTATCCAGACGTCATCGAATCCCAGTCCGTGAAAGGGCCCTCCGCCGTCATCAAGAGCCACCACAACGTGGGCGGCCTGCCTAAAGCTCTTGGTTTCAAGCTGGTCGAGCCTTTGCGCGAACTCTTCAAGGATGAAGTGCGCGCGGTGGGGCTGCGGCTCGAGCTCGAGGAGGAGTTCATCTTCCGCCAGCCCTTCCCGGGCCCTGGCCTCGCCATCCGCGTGATCGGTCCAATCTCCCGGCCTGCGCTCGACACCCTGCGCGAAGCCGACGCCATCGTGGTGGACGAGATCCGGAAGGCCGGGCTCTACCGCAAAGTCTGGCAATCGTTCGCGGTTCTGCTTCCCGTGAAATCGGTGGGAGTCATGGGCGACGGCCGGACCTACGACAACACCATCGCCATCCGGTGTGTGGACTCGGCCGACGGGATGACCGCCGACTGGGCCCGGCTGCCCCACGACCTGCTCGCCCGCATGTCGTCGCGTCTTATCAACGAAGTCAAAGGCATCAATCGCGTGGTGTACGACATTTCGAGCAAGCCCCCCGCCACGATTGAATG
>CAZFQH010000144.1:0-8811 GCA_964520805.1 uncultured Acidobacteriota bacterium
AGGCAGGACCTTTCCCGACTCGCCGCAAACCGTTTCGGCAATTTCGTTGTGGTAGAAGCCGTACCAGGCACCCGCATCCTGAATGAGGGCTTCGAACCAGTAGCCGCCAAGGGGGGCCGCGGATGTGAACGACACCGGCCCGTAGTCTTGCAAGGTGGTGACGCTCGGGCCCCGACTGAGTCGCGTCTGGCCGTCGACCGAGTTCAGCACGGTCAGGATCCACTGGCCGTCGATGCGTTCCCAGACCGCCGGGCTATTCGAGTCGGTGGTGTTGGGAAAAGCTACGGCCGGTGCCTGCTGAAGAGTGGCGACAGGCTGCCCTGTGGTCTGCGCGACCGCGGGAAGCGCGAGTGCCACGAGAGCGGCCACGCGTAGGCCGTGCTGGTACCTTTTCAGGGGACATCCCGCGTCGTTCTTCAGCTTAATCATCGTTTCGGCAAGATTTGCGCCAGACTGTCGGTCCAAGGAACGAAAGGCCTTAAGCAGACCGTTTGCTGGCTTTACATTAGACCGGACCGATCCACGCGGGGTTGAGGCCTGGCGGGGAAAATATTCCTACCGGGGTTTCGTTCAGCGGTTCTTGACCAGCCGGGCCCGCTCTTCCACCACCAGTTCGGTGTGGTTTAACCGAGTTGTCCGTTGCGGAAGTCCTCGAACGCCTGGTGGATTTCCTCGCGCGTGTTCATCACGAAGGGTCCGTAACGGGCAATGGGTTCGTTGAGGGGCCGGGCCGCGATGCATAAGAAACGCACTCCGGAGTCGCCCGCGGATGCGCGAATCACGTCCCCCGGCGATAGAACGGCGAGAGTCTTCGGCGATAGTGGCGTGGCCCCCACCTCGCCCGAGCCCTCGTAGGTGTAGAGAAAGGCAGTGTGGCCCTCGGGAATGCCGGTGTCAAAGGCGCCATTCGCGTCGAGTCGAACATCGAGATAGAAGGGATCCGTGACGATGCCCTGGACCGGCCCGGTGGCCCCGCCGAAGGTCCCGGCGACGACTCGTACTGAACCGCCATCGACCTTCACTTCCGGTATCGCACCCGGGTCGATGTCCTGGTACCGAGGTGCGGTCATCTTGCTCTTCGCGGGCAGGTTCACCCAGAGCTGAAAGCCCCACATCAGGCCATCTTCCTGCTTCGGCGTTTCCGAATGGATGATGCCCCGACCGGCGGTCATCCATTGCGCTCCGCCTCCGACAAGAAGGCCGCGATTGCCCGCGTGATCGGCATGCTCCATTTTTCCGGCCAGCATGTACGTCACGGTTTCGAATCCGCGATGTGGATGGTCGGGAAAGCCCGCGATGTAGTCGTTGGGGTTGTCCGATCGGAACTCGTCGAGCAGCAGGAACGGGTCCAGGTGCTCGAGTTCCGCGTTCGCGATTGCGCGGCTCAGGCGGACTCCTGCGCCATCCGAGGTGGGCACCGCGTGGACGACTCTTTCGACTCTTCGCTCAGCCATGCCGGTAGTTTGCCGCAAGACCCCACTTGGAAGGGAGCCGTGGGTTCCAGAAATCGCCCTACCGGATCAGATAGACGACCCCCACCGGCGAGGCCAATGAAGAGATAGCCGGGATAGTCGAAATGGTCGAGGCTGGACAGCATCAGATACGCCGGTCAGCGCCTCATCAGGTCGATGAGTTCTTTCGCGGACGGAATCACCTTGCCGTCCGAGCCCTCCGCGAGCACTCCCTCGGCCAGGGCCCGTTTGTCGTGGTGAAGCTTGACGATCTGCTCTTCGAGGGTGCCGCGGGTCACCAGCCGATAGACGGTCACGGGGCGGGCCTGACCCATCCGGTGCGCGCGGCCCATGGCCTGATCCTCCGCGGCCGGGTTCCACCAGGGGTCGGTGATGACCACATAATCAGCGGCGGTCAGGTTGAGGCCGTACCCACCGGCCTTCAAACTGATGAGAAACAGATCGCCTTCGCCTTTCTGGAAGGCGGCCACGCGCCGCGTGCGCTCGGCCGAGGGGGTGGCGCCGTCGAGATACTGATAGGAGATTCCGGCCCGGTCGAGCGGTTCGCGGAGCAAGGTCAGGAAATCGACGAACTGGCTGAACACCAGGGCCTTGTGGCCGTTCGCGATGAGTTCGGCCGCGAGTTCGGCAAAGGCCCGAACCTTGGCTCCCGTGAGTCCCAGTTCCGGACTCGGCAGCCGCGGATCGCACGCGGCGCGTCGGAGCTTGGTGAGCTGGGCGAGTATGTAAAAGCCCGCCTGACCGCTCGGCTGGCTCTCCGCCGCGTCTTCGGCCGTCCTCACCGCGACGCGGCGCAGAGCCTCGTAGTGGGAGGCCTCGTCCGGTTCCGGCTGAATCGTGAGAACCAGTTCGGTCCGCGGTGGCAGTTCCTGTAACACTTCTCCCTTGGTCCGTCGGAGCACGAAGGGTGCGATGAGCCGGCGGAGAATGCGCTGGGCTTCGCGGTCCCGGTCCCGCTCGATCGGCGTCGCGAAACGCTCGGTGAAGCGAGAAAGCGATCCGAGGAGTCCCGGGTTGCAGAAGCGCATGATCGACCACAGGTCGGCGAGTCGGTTCTCGATGGGGGTGCCCGACAAGGCCATGCGGAAGTCGGCGGGAATATCGAACAAGGCGAGCGAGCGTTTGGCCGCCGCGTTCTTGATCGCCTGGGCTTCGTCCGCCACCAGGGTATGCCAGGTGCGCCCCGCGAAGCTCTCCTGGGCTTGCAGCATCAAGGTGTAAGACACAATCACCACGTCGAGGGGCCCGGCGGATTCGACCGCGGCCGCGCGATCTCCCTCGCCGTACAGGATGGGAGTCAGGGTCGGCGCGAAGCGGCGCATCTCGGCCACCCAGTTGCCGCAGACGGACGTGGGGGCCACCACCAGTGCGGGACCTTTGGGACCGCGTTCCAGAAGGACGCCCAGGGTCTGCACGGTTTTCCCGAGACCCATGTCGTCGGCGAGGCAGGCTCCAAACCCCGCCTGCGAAAGCCGCATGGCCCAGGTGTATCCGTCTTCCTGATACGGTCGCAGTTCCGCCTGAAGTGCGGGCAGTGAAGGAGTGGATCCTTGGGCCGCCCGCAGCCGCTCGACCTTCCCCACGAACGCCTTGTCGGTTTCGGTCTCTATTCCCTCGAGCAGGTCGTCGAGCCAGGCCGCGGCGAGATGCGGCGCTCGCAGGGAATCCCCCTGGGGCTCGGCCACCGCCGCAAGTTCGATAAGTTTCTCCCGCAACTCGCGGGTGAGCGCCGCGTAGACGCCTTTGCCCATGGGCACGAACCGGCTCCGCCCGGAGGCAGCGCTCAGAAGGGTTTCGAGCTCGAGCACCAGCTCTTCGTCCAGTTGCGCGCGTCCGTCGATCTTGAACCAATCCCGCTCGGAGCGGACTCGGACCTTGAGCTGAGCCGCATTCACGGTGATCACGCGGACGGCCTGGCCGCGAGGCCAGTCGATTGCCTCGACCGCCTTCATCTGGGGAAGCGCCTCGATGGTGGCCAGGGCGCGGTCGGGTTCGGGGATCACCCAGTCGCACACCAGATCGCCTGGGGCCGGCGGATCCAGGAAGTCGAAGGCGGCGAGCACTGCGTCCAAGTGCGCCCGTTCGGCCGCGAGGTCGCGCTCGGCGCCCCGGGTTTCGCCCTTGATCGAGGCCATCACTCGCACTCGACCGCGGCCCGGCATCAGGCGCGGGCCGTCCGGCCCGAGGGGAGCGGTGACGAGCCTCAGTCGCACTCCGTCGCCTGATGGGGCCAGTTCGGCGCGCAGGCGGGACTCGGCAGCCACTTCCACCGACGCCTCCACGTGGTCGGACTGGATATGAAAGTGCCCGGCCAGCGATCGCAGCGCCTGTTGCAGTTCGGGCTGGGCTTTTTCCGGCACCGAGACTTCGCCGGAAAGAAGTTTCGCGGCGCTTCGTTGCGCCTCGGTAAAGCGAATCACCCGGATACGCTGCGGTGAATCGCGCAACACCGTGATCCCGCGCAGAGCTTCGCGTTTGGATCGATCCGCGTCTTCGATGTAATCCGTCATCTCCGGGTCGGAGTCGTCTCGGAGCGGCGGGTTCACCCGCACCACGAAACCCGCGGGCCCCCGCGATACCTCGAGTTCCGGCGTACCCTCCACGACATCGACCACAGTATCCGGCGCGTCATTCAGGATTACGCCGGGATGGCCTACCAGGGCCACAATGGCGGCGGCCAGATCCAGGTGGCGGTCTCGCGGCTCGTACCGATCGGTCTGAATCGCGCGCGCGACCTTCGCGTCCCAAGGGTCCAGCTTCTGGTCTTTGGCGAGCCGCGCCAGGGGCACCGGCTTGGCTCGGCTCCAGCCGCGAGGCCCGCGTTTTTGCTCCATGGGGGTGATCTCTTCAAGAGCCCCTTGGTTGTCGATACACACCACCCAAAGAAGGCGTCTTGCAAGCACTCCATCCTCGGCCACTTTCTCAGCACCGAGGGCCTGCAAGGACGCGAGCAGGCCGCGCCAGTTCTCAGACTGGCTTGGGATGAAGAAGTGCTCTGGCGCGTCCCCTCCCGCGAACACCGACTCGGCGGTCTCCAGTTGGGCCAACAGCCAGTTGAATCCGCAGGCGCGCAATCGTTCACTTAGCGAGGCCACCGACTTCGCGCGAGAGCTCTCGGGTTTGCGCTGAAGGCCCATGGTTTCAGGACCTATCCAGGCGCGCAGCAGTGTGCGCCACAGGTCGGTCCAGCCGGTGAAATAGGACGGACTTGTTTCGAGATGGAAGGCTTCACGATCGATCCTGGCATTGCCCAGGCGGACGTTGATGGCGTGGGCCCAGCAGCCCCAGGGATCATGGGGCGAGGGGTCGCGTCGCCCCGACTCGGCGGTGCAGAACTTTCTCGCCAGATCCAGAGCCTTGGGCGTTTGCTGGGCCAATAGCGCCACCGGGTAGAGCCACACGAGGCGATCGGGCAGCAACTGCTTCCGCCGTCCGAGATGGGCAAAGAGGGCTTTGAATGTCGCCTCGAACTCCGCCTGTCCGGCGACCCAGTCTCCCTCCTGAACCTTGCACGCTGCGCGCAACGCCACCGCGGGGCCGACGGTCAGGCCCTCCAGGTTTTGGACGACCCGCGCCGTGTCGCCCTGAAAGAGGAGGACGTCGGCCATCTGAAGCCGAAGGAGGGGGGCCTTCTCGAGTTCCTCCGGGTTCAACCGAAAGGCCCAATCCCGGAGAGGCGCCAGATCCGCTCTCCATTCCACACAGAAACGGATCAGTCCGGAGGCGGCGAGGTCGAAGCGCCACTCGGGGCAGATTCGACTCATGAGGTCGGGATCCAGGCCCTCGAAGAGGGCAGCTGAGATCGCGTAGTCCCAGACGCCAGCGCGCGAGATCTTGTCCTTCAGTTCCTGGATCCTGGTCGCTCCGGCTCCCGTGAGCAGTTCAAGCCGCAGCATTCCCGAGGCGGTCTCGGGATTCCACAGGGGAACTTCGGTGGTTCTGCCGCCTGGTTGGACGCCGTCGACCCGATTCAGAGCCTCGATCAGCCGGGCCGCGGGCGTGCTATCGAGCCACTCACGATAGAGCGCCGAGCGGGCGTCGTCGCGCAAGCATGCGTAGCCCGACCGGGAGCCGCGTTCGATCAGTATCCCCGCGCGCCGCAACTCATCCTGCGCGCGGTCCACGCCGGGATGGTCGAAGGCATGGCCGGTCCGAGTTCGCACACCCAGGTGCCGAAGCATCTCGACCGTGAAGTGGCGTGACCGCGTGACCCAGAGGAGCGCCATCGCCCCCGCCACCGCACGTGAGTCCGGGGACAGCATACGCAACGCCTCAGGTGGATTCAGTTTCAACTCCCGGCGAACGATAGGGGAAGGGTTGCTCGTGGACAAGTGCCGCACTCACCCTCTCTGCGGAGACGAGCCGGTCGTACCCCTTGCGCGGAAGACATCCTTAAACTCCCACGATGAGCGAAACCATCTTCAGCAAGATCATCCGCGGGGAGATCCCCTGCCATCGCGTCTATGAAGACGAAGCCGTCCTGGCCTTCCTCGACGTCACTCCTCTTTCGCCCGGCCACACTCTGGTGATTCCGAAGGAGGCGGTCGCCACCCTCGACAAGCTCTCCGACCAATCCGCGGCCGCGATCGGTCGCGTTCTTCCGAGGATTGCCCGTGCGGTGCTCAGGGTCACCGGAGCCACCGATTTCAACGTGCTGCAAAACAACGGCGCGTCGGCGCACCAGGCGGTATTCCACGTGCATTTCCACATCATCCCAAAGGTCTCGGGGGAAGGACTCGGTGTGGGCTGGCAGCCCATCTCCACGGTCGGGCTGGACCTGAAGACCATGGCCGCGAAGATCGCGGAGGCCTCGGGGACCTGAAGAGGCCCGAGGTGCCTATAATCTCAGGTTCCTGCCATGAACGAGACTAGGCCCGACCCCAAACCCGCTAAAAAGATACGCGTTGTCGTCGCCAAGCCGGGCCTGGACGGCCACGACCGGGGGGCCAAAGTGGTGGCGCGCGCACTGCGCGACGCGGGGATGGAGGTCGTTTATACCGGCCTTCGACAGACCCCGGAACAGATTGTGAGCGCGGCCGCGCAGGAAGATGCCGACATTATCGGCCTTTCCATTCTTTCCGGAGCGCATCTTCCGATCTGCCAGAAGATTGTCGATCTGCTCAAGAGCAAGGGTATGGAAGGCACCCGCGTTTTCGTGGGCGGCATCATCCCCACCCAGGACATTGAACCGCTCCGTCAGATGGGGGTTTCCGAGGTCTTCCTTCCGGGCGCTTCACTCAAAGACATAGTGGCGCGCGTCGAGCGCTCCGTCGCCGCGAACTGAGGATTAGCATGAAGAACATCGTCCCAACCCTTTCGACCCTGGCCGCTCTGGCCCTGTCCGCCCTCCCCGCAACCGCTCAGCAATGGGAGACGGTTGTACCCGCAGGCGAGACCATCTGCTCGGATGGTTCTCCCTATCGCTTCTTCGTACGTCGCGGTGATCCGTCGAAGCTGCTGGTCGAGTTCGAGGGCGGAGGCGGCTGCTGGAGCGGGGAAACCTGCGAGGCCGACCTCTACAACCGGACGGTCAGCAACGACCCTGAGACCGCGCGAATCAACGGCCAGCTGCAGGGGATCTACGACCGAACCAATCCCGCGAACCCGCTTCGGGACTTCACTCATGTCTACATCCCCTATTGCACGGGCGACCTGCACTGGGGCAACGCCGCCACCACCTACAAGAACACCGCGGGCGCCCCCTACGTCATTCAGCACAAAGGGGCAGTGAACGCGACTGCGGCCCTCAACTGGGCGGGTGAGAATGTTCTGGCTCCTTCTCAGGTCGTGGTCGCCGGGTGCAGTGCCGGCGGGTATGGCGCCGCCTTGTGGTCGGCGAAAATCGCGCAGGCCTATCCAGGCGCTCGTCTGGTTCAGCTGGGGGACTCGGCGGCGGGTGTGGTGCCCGAGGGGTTCTTCGCGACGACTCTGGCGAGTTGGAACGTGGCGTCGGCCTGGCCCACCTTCATTCCCGACCTGGCCCTTGATGCCATTGATCCTGGAACTTTGACCCTCCCGCGTCTTTATACGTCGGTGGCGAACTTCTTCCCGACCGCATCCTTCTCGCAGTTCAACACCCGCACCGACACCGTCCAGATCTTCTTCTATGCGTTGTCCAAGGGCTCCATAACTGCAACCGACGCCATCGACTGGTCGGCGAAGATGGTCGCGAACGTCGAACAGATCTCGGCCCAGAGCCCGAATTTCCACGCTTTTCTGGCTCCAGGGTCCGAACACTGCGTGATCAATCGGCCCTCCTTCTACACCCAGAGGGTCGGAGGAGTGAGGCTGTCGGACTGGGTGACCACCCTGATCTCCGGAGGCGACCCCGGTCAGGTCCGCTAAGAAAGGTTCGCCCGTGGCCAATCACATCACCACCAAACTGTTCTTTCTCGATCATCGCGAGCTTGCCTTTCTTCAGAAAGTCTCACGTGCCGAGTATCAGTTCATCACCGACGGAGAGCAGTCGGCCCGTCAGCAGCTGCGCGACAAGCTGAATGAGGTGGTGTTGAGCCCGAAAGAGAACCGCATCGCGGTGAATCTCACCAACCATGAGTTGGAGTTTCTGGCCGTCATCGTCAAGGACAACTTCTCATTCGTGACCGGCCAGGAGAAAGACGCCAGGAACGCGCTTCAGCAGCGCCTGGACAACGCCGCCCGCAGCATCGTGGTGTGAACAGTACGGCGTGGCCTGTTCACTAAAACTCTTAGCCCCCTCCAGACTTAAATGGATTCCCGCTTTCGCGGGAATGACGTTCTGGTGAGGAACGCCAACTAGCGCCTGGTAAACCGTGAGGGTTGCTGCTACACGCTCTCGGTCTTGCCGAGAGTCCGGTCGACGAAGTCGATGAACTGGCGCACGTAGTGGCGCTTTTCGAGGTAGCTTCCGGGGAAGAAGCTGCGCTTCACTCCGTAGATCAACGAATCGCGCACTTCGCGCGGGGTCAAGTCGAAAGCGGCCACCGCCCGCGAGATCTCCTGTGACACCGTGGTGTTCGACACCAGACGGTTGTCGGTGCAGAACGTGGTCGAGAGCTTGCGCTTCCTCATCTCGGCGAAGGGATGTTTCGACAGGTCCGCGGCGAGTTCGGGAACGGTCTGCTGATTCGAGGTCAGACACACCTCAAGGGTGATGCGCTTGTCGGCCACGAACTGCACGAGCGACTCGACGTAGGCCTTCTTGTTCGGGATGCGGGCCTGGATCTTGTCCTCGCTGAACAGCCAGGTGCCATGGCCGATGCGGTCGGCATGAAGATCGCCGATGGCCTGGAAAATCGACTCCGGGCCGTAGTCTTCGCCCGCGTGCACGGTCTTGCCGAGGAACGACTCGTGGGCGATC
>CAZFQH010000145.1:0-8802 GCA_964520805.1 uncultured Acidobacteriota bacterium
TTCCTATACGCCGGTCCCGAAGGGGACTCCGGGTTCGGCTCCAGTTCTTCGGGCGATCGCTGAGGATGTGCCCCGCGGTGTGGCCCTGCGCACCCGCCTCTTTCTGGGATCCGTTCTCCTCCTCACGTTCACCATCGGCGCCGCCATCGCCTTCCTGACCCTGAAGTCACAAAGTGTCGCCGACCAGAAAATCCGCGAGGATCTGAACGCGGTGCCCGCGATCTTCGAGGGGTACCGGTCCAGCCAGGGCAGCGCCCGCGAACGCACGGTGAAGTCGCTGGCCGAAGAGGCAGGCACCAAGGCCCTCATGGCCGAGGTGCGCGAACATCCAGAAACCTTCCACGATTCCGCCGAAGGGTTCGCCCGTGCGCTGGGTGCGAGGACGGTCTACCTGTTCGACCCCGCGGGCGCCCTGCTCGCGAGGAGCGACCGCGAGCAAGGCGAAGAGACCGGCCGGGACTTCACAGGAATCACCTGGGTGGACATTCCGCGCGAAACCCGAACGGAGAGCTCCGCCTTCATCCTCGAAGTGTCGCGAAATCCCGCCCTTTCCCTGGTTGCCTCCGCCGCGGTCACGCAAGGGGAGGGCGCCGAGACCAGGCTCAATGGCCTCATCGCCGCGGCTTTCGAGATTTCGGACGAACGGGCGAAGGAACTGTCGCTGCTCACCTCGGGCGAGATCGCGGTGGTCGGGAATCTCGCCGCGCGAGCAGCGCCGCTTCAGCTCAAGACCCTCGCTTCCACCCCGAAATTCTCCGCCGCGATGCCACCGGCCCTGGAAGCGGCCTTGATTCGTGTCTTCGAGAAGGAGGCCCAGTCGGAGCCGATTGAGTTCGACGTCGCGGGCGAAGTCTTCATCGCGACGGTACTCCCCATTCGCTCGGGGCGGCACGAAGTGATCTCAGCCCTCGTGGTTGGTCGATCGAAGGACCTGGAGATGGCCCCCTTCATGGAGATCCGGCGCAGCCTCCTCATCGTCGGCGGCATCGCCCTGCTCTTGTCCCTTCCTCTGTCGTTCGCCATGGCCCAGGGTCTGGCCGGTCCGATTCAGAAACTCGCCGAAGGGGCCCGCAAGATTGCCGGAGGAGACCTTGATGTCTCGCTCCCCACCGCGGATGGGGAAGTGGGTGCCCTCGCTCGCGCCTTCGAGGGCATGGTGGGTGAACTCAAGGAGAAGGCCCAATTGGAGGCGCTGGTCGCGCATATGCAGCGGCGGCCGGGCGACATCACCTTCCGCGGAGCCGCCCCGGGCGCCCCCGACTCCGGCGAAAGCGGGCAAGTGGGTCGGGTGTTCGCGGGCCGCTACGAGATTCTGTCCGAACTCGGGAAAGGCGGCATGGGTGTGGTGTTTCGCGCGCGCGATCGCGAACTCGACGAAGAGGTGGCCCTCAAGGTTCTGAAGGGAACCGGCGAGGGCGACGGCCCCTCGGCCCAGGTGGATCGCCTCCGTCACGAAATCAAGCTCGCCCGCGTCATCACTCATCCGAACGTGGTTCGCGCTTTCGACTTCGGCGAAAGCGGCGGATCGCGTTTTCTCACCATGGAGTACGTCCCGGGCACCACTCTGCGCGAAGTGATCGACGCGCGCGGCGGACTTCAGCTCACGCCCGCGCTGCAGATTGCCAAGCAGGTGTGCCGCGGCCTGGCCGCCGTCCACAAGGCGGGCATCATCCACGGAGACCTCAAGCCGCAAAACGTCATGGTCATGGGAAGCGGCGTCGCCAAGCTGATGGATTTTGGTGTGGCCCGCACGCGGTCGAATCAAGACCACGGAGGGGTGTCAGTGGTGGGCACGCCGATGTACATGAGTCCCGAGCAGGCCAAGGGCGCCGACCTCGATGAACGCAGCGACATCTACTCGGCGGGCGTGATGATGTACGAGATGTTCACCGGGCAGTGCCCCTTTCAGGCCCGCAAGGTGGCGGAGATTCTGCAGATGCACTTAAACGACGAGCCCGCGGACCCGCGGACGATCCGTCCTGAGATTCCCCCGGCCCTCTCAGAGATCATCCTGGCCTGTCTCGCCAAACACCGCGCTCAACGTCCCGCTACCGCCGTCGATCTCGACCGCTGGCTGATGCGGGTCCGGGTTTAAGTTGCCTAGAATGGACAGCAACATGCGTCTCGCTTCAGCGTTCATCACGGTTCTTCTGTGCGCTCCCGTGGCCGCTCAGGAGGTGGAAGCAGACCCGCCCGAGGTCGTTCAAGAGCCCGAAGGCTTCCGTTTCGGGGGCGAGATCAAGGCGGGGTTTCGCTGGTCTCAGGCTCAAAGCTCCTCGATTTTTGGTGCCAACAACCAGGTCGCGGGTTTCATGCGCACGCCCCACGCCGGCAGTTCGTTCGAGATCCAGCACCTGGGACTTTCGGGCGAGGGCTTTGTCACCTCAGGCGTTTTCGCGAAGTTCGAAGTACGTTTCCTCGATACGTACAACCGGAATCCCACCTCCACGGACGACACGGTGTTCGTCCGCCAGGCCTTCGTTCGTTTTGGCGAGAAGCCGGAACTGCTGAGCGGGCAGAGGGGGTCGAGGTTCTACACGCTTTTCGGCATGGCGCCGCGTTTCAGCAAACAGACAACGCGTCGTCTGGAGACCTACGGGCTGTGGGGGACGGCGTTGGGTCGCTTCGAACAGCCGCAGCTCGAGATAGGTGCTTCGCTTGGTTCCCACGCCTATGTGCGGGGCATGATCGGTTCCGGCAACCCCCTCTTCATGCGGGATACCAACGTGCTCGCAGGCGACAACCTTTCGGAGGCGGCCGCAAATCCGAAGGCCACTTATGGCTTCGGCTTTCCCATCCTCTACGACGCGAAGGTCAGCGAGATCAATGTGGGTGCCCATCCCGAGAAGGGCGTGGGCCTCGGAGCCCGCTTTGGAGGCGGGGACCTCGCGGGCGTCGATGTTCTCGCCTGGTACTTCGGCCGCCGCCTCGCCGACCGCGTCCGCCTCAGAGGGACCGACTATCTGGGCGATTTGTCGGTGTTGCGCGGCGCCGGTTTCCCGATTCCCACCACCGGCGACAAGCGTCACGAGTGGGGCGTGAATCTTCAGGCGAAGGCGAGCGGGCTGCGCGTCTTCGCGCAATGGATCGACCAGGACCTGGCGGGGGCCAGTCGTTACGGAATCGAGGCGGAAGCAGCCTGGATCATCCCGTTGCCGGGTTTGTTTCTGGTCGGGGAGTCGCCCTTCGGAAACTGGATTCAGCCGACTTTCAGGTACTCGTGGATAGCGAATCGTTTCTCGGCGCCGCGCGCCTATCCGCGTCTGGCCATTCAGTGGCCATGGAAGAAGTACGACTTCGGCATTCGCATGGGACTCGTCCGCAACGTCGACCTGACCGCGGAGTACACCTTCCATCAGGTGTTCCGAACCGTCGATCTTCCGAACCTTCCGATGAAGGAATTTGTCATCACCCTGCGCACCGGGTTTTAACCGACGAAGGCGCGGGCTCGGTCTTGGTCGAGGGGGCGGGAGAAGAGGTAGCCCTGGCCGTAGCGGCAACCTAGATGTCTCAAGATATCCCGCTGCTCGATGGTTTCCACCCCTTCGGCAACCACGTCCATGTCGAGGCTCTTCGCGAGTGAAATGATGGCGCCCACGATGTCGCGCTCGCGGGCGCCCTTCGTGAGGCCGATAACGAACGAACGGTCGATCTTCAGGGTGTCGGCGGGAAAACGCAGCAGATAACTGAGCGAGGAATAGCCGGTTCCGAAGTCGTCGATGCACAGATGGGTGCCAAGAGCCTTCAGGCGCTTCAGCAGATCGACCGCCATTTCCGGGTTCTCCATGATCACGCTTTCCGTGATCTCGAGCTTTAGTCGGTGCGGTGCGAGCCCGGTTTCGGAGAGGACGCGCTCGACCTCCTCGATCAAATCCCCCTGCGAAAACTGGCGCCCCGACAGGTTGACGTTTACGGTCAGGTGAGCGGGCAGGGGGTTCTCGCGTCGCCCCAGCCACAAGCAGGCCTCACGCAGGGTCCAGCCCCCGATGCGGAAGATGAGGCCGGTTTCCTCGGCCAGGTGGATGAACTCGTAAGGGCCCACAATGCCGCGCTCCGGGTGATTCCAGCGGACCAGGGCCTCAAAGCCCCGGGTGTCTCCCTCGGCGAGAGACACGATGGGCTGATAGTGAAGGACGAACTCGTTGCGATCGGTGGCGCGACGCAGCGAGTGCTCCAGCTTCAAGAGGCCCACCGCGCGTTGGTGCATCGATTCATCGAAGATCTGGAACCGTGCCTTGCCCGTTTCCTTGGCCTGGTACATGGCGGTGTCGGCGTCGCGCAACATGTCCTCGGCCTGTTCGTACTGCGGTTCCCCGTAGGCGATGCCGATCGAAAGCGTGGCGAAAATCTCCTGGCCGCTCACCTTCAAGGGAGTCTCGAGGGCGTGGAAAAGACGAGCGACCACCCGCCGCGCGTCGTCCCTGTCGTCGAGATCGTCGAGCAGAATCGCGAACTCGTCGCCGCCGAGCCGAGCCACCGTATGTTCCGCGCGGAGGGCGGAAAGCAGCACTCGGCCGATCTGCACCAGGAACTGGTCCCCGGCCACGTGGCCCAGCGAGTCGTTCACCACCTTGAAACGATCGACGTCGAGGAAGAGCACGGCGAAGAGGTGGGTGGGACGACGCTTGAGCCGGGCCATGGCGGTGCGCAGGCGGTCCATGAACAAGGCACGATTGGGAAGGCCGGTGAGGGAGTCGTGCAGGGCGTCGTGGAGAAGGCGCTTTTCCGCACGCCTTCGCTCGGTCACATCGGCGCCGATCGAGGCCATGCCGCAGACCGCACCGCTTGGATCGCGCAGGACGGTGGAGTTCCACGACACCACCCGCAGTTCCCCGCGGGAAGCGAGAATCTCGTACTCCTCATGAGGCGCGCTGCCCGCGCCGATATGCTTGAGGAACGCGTCGCGCATCGCGTCTCGTTTTTCCAGAGGAAGAACCAGTTCGAACCAGTTCCGGCCCACCACGTCCTCTTCAGGCAGGCCGAGGAGTTCCAACGCGTACTCGTTCGCGAAGGTCACCTCGCCTCGGGCGTCTTGCAGAACCGAAACGAGCTGAACGTTCTCGATAAGGTCGCGCAGACGCCGCTCTGATTCGCGCATGGCGCTTTCCGCGAGCTTCCGATCGGTGATGTCGAAGCCGGTGGCGAGCAGGGCGGGCCGGCCCTCGTGTTCGAAGGGGCTGAGCGTCAGGTCGAGCCACGGCTCGCCGCCTTGCGGCCCGGAGAGCTTCAACTCAAAGCGCGGCGCCTCGAGTTCGGAGGAAGGCGTGGTCCCGGTCATGCGCTGTCGGAGGGCGATGCGGGAATCTTGGTGGGCAAGATCGGAGAAGCGCCCGCCCACGGGTTCAGCTCGTTTCGCGATCCGGCTCTGTCGTGCCGCGCGATTCGCATACCGAATGACGTCGTCCTCGACGACGAACACCAGAGCCGCACTCGCCTCCGTGATCGCGAGAAACCGGGTGTCGACGGTCGAAGGGGCAGCGGTCGAACGTCTGATCGCCGAGAGATAGTTAAGAACGTTCACCGGCCCCATTCTGCCTTTTGTGAGCCTTTCGACTCATTGAAGCACGCCCAAAGGCCACGTAACCTTGGCCCCGATTTCAAACTGGAGACAAAGACAATGGCGATTCGTGTGATGTTCATGGGGCTTGGCCCCATCGGGTGTGCGGTGGTCAAGCAGGTGGCCGCGCGCAAGGGATTCAAGATTGTGGGCGCCATTGACGTGGATCCAGCCAAGGTCGGCAAGGATCTGGGCGATGTGGCCGGCCTTGGCCGCAAGCTTCGGGTGAAGGTCAGCGCCGACGTGAAGGCCGCGATCAAGGCCGGCAAGCCCGATGTGGTGGCGCACTGCACGGTGTCGTCTATCAAGGCCGCGATGCCTCAGATCGAGGCCATTTTGGCCGCGCGGGTCCCGGTGGTCTCCTCAACCGAGGAGCTGTCCTACCCCTGGCGGGCCAACCGCGCGTCGGCGAAGAAGATCGATGAAATGGCGAAAAAGGCCAAGGTGGCCGTGCTCGGGACCGGCGTGAACCCCGGTTTCGCCATGGACGCGCTGCCCATCGTGCTGACCGGGATTTGCCAGGATGTTCAGAAAGTTCAGGTCGATCGCATTCAGGACGCGAGCATCCGCCGTCTGCCCTTTCAGAAGAAGATCGGGGCCACGCTCACGCCCGAGCAATTCGCGGATCTCGTGAGGACGAAGGCGGTGCGCCATGTCGGCCTCACCGAGTCGGTCTCGATGCTCGCCGATGCCCTGGGTTTCAAGATCGACCGTATCACCGACGAAATCCAGCCCAAGATCGCGACCGAGACCACCAAGAGCCAGTTCCTGACCGTCGAGCCGGGGCAGGTGTGCGGTCTGGTCCAGGATGGTGTCGGCTACCGCGGCCAGGAGGCGGTGATTACCCTTCACATGGAGGCGTACCTCGGAGCGCCCGAAACCTATGATGAGGTGCGGATCGAGGGTTCCCCGAATCTACGGGTGAGGGCGATCGGTGGTTACCACGGTGACATCGCGACCGCGTCGATCCTGGTCAATTCGCTGCCCAAGGTCATCGATGCGAAGCCGGGCCTTCACACCATGCGCACCCTGCCGATTCCGTCGTTCTTCCGAGGCACCGTCGTGTAATTCGAAAGGGCAGGCACAGGCCTGCCCCTACTACCGGCCCCTGCGGTTCAGGAACGTCCGAGGGCGAGGATCGTCTTCCACTCGGCGGGTGTCACCGGAATCACCGACATCCGGCCGGTTCGGATGAGGGCGATCTGAGCGAGGGGCCTGGACGCCTTCAGCATGGGGAGCGTGACCATGTTCGGCAGGGCCTCTTTCGCGCGCAGGTCGACCATGAACCAGGTGGGATCTTTGGGCGACGACTTCTCGTCATAGCCATCGTGGTCGGGGTCGAACGCAGTGGCGTCGGGGTACCCCTCGCGCACCACTTCGCAGATACCGACGATGCCGGGCGGCTCGGCATTCGAATGGTAGAAGAAGACGGAGTCGCCCATCTTCATGGCGTCGCGCATGAAGTTCCGGGCCGCGAAGTTCCGTACACCGTTCCAGTTCGTGGTGCGTTTCGGTGCTTTCAGCAGGTCGCCCCAGGAGAAGACATCGGGCTCGGATTTGACCAGCCAGTAGCGCACCTCATCTTTGGCGCGCGGCAGAAAACACTTTCCCCACGGTCCGCCCTCGGCGGTGAAGAACTGCGAGCGCTGGTCAGCGGTCATGCGGCGCTCACCGTCGAGTTGCTTCCGGCTTCATCTTCATCCAGGCTTCCACTTCCTCAACCGTGCGGGGCACCGTCGCGGAGAGGCGCTTCAGGCCGGTCTCGGTCAACAGGTAGGAGTCTTCGATGCGGACGCCGATGTTCTTGTACTTCTCGACCGCGGCCATAACCTTCTCCTTGAACGCCTGGTTTTCGGGGCTGTTCCCCAGCGCGTCGAGCGCCTGAGTTCGGATGTAGAGGCCGGGCTCGATCACGAAGGTCATCCCCGCGGCCAGAGGGCGGTCGTAGTCGCCCACGTCGTGGACATCCATTCCGATCCAGTGGCAAATTCCGTGGGTGTACCAGGTGCGGAATTGCTCACCCTTCGCGTCCGTGATGAGGCCAAGCTTGAGAAGGCCGGCCTTGATCACCTCCTCGGAGGCCTTCTCGATGTCGGCGGTCTTGTTGCCGATCTTCGCGGCGGTCGCGGCCGCCTCTTGAGCGGCGAGCACGAGCTGGTAGACCTCCTTTTGCACCGGTGAGAACGTCCCGCTCACCGGCGTCGTCCGGGTGATGTCACCGGTAAGGCCCTGGTAGTTCCCAGCGGCGTCCACGAGAAGGAGGTCGCCCGGCTCCATTTTTCGGCTCGACTCGCCGTAGTGAAGAATCGTGGCGTTGGGGCCACTGCCCACGATCGAAGGGTACCCCCAGCTCATCGCGCCGTTTGCGAGGTACACCTGTTCGATCGCCGCTTCCACCTCATACTCGAACTTGCCGGGGCCGGTCGCCTTCATACCCGCCCGGTGCGCGTCGCTCGATATCGAGACGCTTTTCTCGAGAACCTTCTGTTCGTATGGCGTCTTGATCTGACGCAGGCCCTGGACCGTCCCGAGGGCGTCGGTCAGAGCGACGCCGAAGAAGCGCTCGCGAAAACGATTCGCCCAGGAATAGAGCTCAGGAAGAGGCGCGGAAGGGGCCGGCCGCGGACCGAACAGGAGGGCGAGCCTGGCCCGGCCCGTCTTCACCTCAGCGTGAAAGACGTTCCACTCGGTAGTGACCTCACCGCGGCGGGTGCCGAAGTTCCGGCCGTTGAACATCGCGGTGATGAAGGATTCGAACTGGGGAACGAAGTAGACGGTTTCGATGCCGGAGAGCGAGGTCACTTCGTCTTTGGTGAGAATGTGACCGTTGCGATGCTCGGTGCGCGGGTTGGGTTCGCGCACGAAGATCACTTCCTTCTTCGTGGCGGCACCCGGCATCAACACCAGAATCGTTTCCTCCTGGGTGATGCCAGTGAGGTAGTGAAGGTTCGAATCCTGGCGGTATTCGTAGTTCACGTCGGTCGAGTAGACGCGGGGAGGCGCGCTCCAGGCAACGAACACCGTGCCCGCGTCCAGGGTCTGCAGGAGTCGCGCCCGCCGCCCCTTGAGGTCGTCCTGGTATTCGCCGGCCTGGGCGACGCGGCAAGCAGCCAGAAGGGCGAGGCCCAAAAGGCCGACGCTTGGATTCTTGAAGTATCGGCGGATCACTGGTTGTCTCTCCTCGGTCAGGGACGAAGGCGCAATAGTACGGGAATTACGCGTAGGGGCCGGGCCTGCCCGGCCCG
>CAZFQH010000146.1:0-1150 GCA_964520805.1 uncultured Acidobacteriota bacterium
CCCGTCTCCTCCATTCGCACCTTCGGGAATGCCGAGGTCGAGGTCTTTCAGGCGGCGCGCTACCGTGGGCGGTCCGGCTGGTTTGGAAACGACGTGCCCAACTTGCGGTCCGCCGGTTGGGATCAACTCTCGTCCCTTCGGGTGGGCCTCGCTGGAAACTATGGCCGCGACATGAGCGAGCCAAGAGGCGGACGGAACGGGAGGAATGGATCCACTGGGATTCGGCGAACCGAGCAGGAACCGGACGCCACGGTCCGCCGCGTGTACCAGGACGTTCTGAACCGGGAGCCTGACGCCACCGGCATGGGCATCTATCGGAACCGAATTCTGAACGACCGCTGGTCCGAGCAACAGGTCCGCGAAGCGCTGCTCCAGAGCCCGGAGTATCGGGATCGGCATGCCATGACCCGCGAGAAGGCCGCGGAGATCGTGGCCAGGGTTTATCGGTCGGAGCTCAACCGCGAGCCAGGTGCGGCCTCCCAGGGGTGGGTGGACAAAGTCCTCCAGGAGAATTGGAGCGAGGCTACTCTGGCGGGCGAGGTCCGGAAGAGCCCGGAGTATCGGGATCGGAATGTGATGACTCGCGAGAAGGCCACGGAGATCGTGAACAGGGTCTATCGGTCGGAGCTCAACCGCGAGCCAGGTGAGGCCGCCCAGGGGTGGGTGGACAAAGTCCTCCAGGAGAATTGGAGCGAGGCTACTCTCACCATCGAGATCCGTAAGAGCGACGAATACCGCAACAAGCGTTGATCGGACCCCCTGGCGGCCGATCCGTCCGCCAGGGGACAGGGGCCGCGCGCCAGGGCATCGTCGACACTCGCCGGGGGTAAACGCGAAAGAGGCCGGCCGGTCAACACAAAAAGGGGAGGGAGAACGTCTCCCCTCTCCCACAACCACGGCGCACGCCCTGGGTTTGCCTTGGGCTTGCTAAGTTCGGGGCCGCGTGACGAACCGTGTGACCCTGACGCTCATCGCCCTCGTCTCCTTCGCTCTCAACTCCCTCCTTTGCCGCGCCGCTCTGGGAGCCGGGCTTATCGACGCCTCGTCGTTCACGTTGGTTCGGCTCGCGGCCGGAGCGGCGGTGTTGGCGGTAGTGGCCGGCGTCGCGTCCGCAGGCACCCCGCGCGCCGCGCCGGGGCCGCGTGCAGGG
>CAZFQH010000146.1:1160-5833 GCA_964520805.1 uncultured Acidobacteriota bacterium
CTTCGTGGTTTTCGGGTGCGTACAGGCCACGATGCTGGGGGCCGACCTCATCTCGGGAGGGCGGCTGCGGCTGCGCGAAATCGGTGGTCTGAGCCTCTCGTTGATCGGACTCTTCGTTCTGACCCGCCCCGGTCAGGAGTCCCCCGATCCCGTGAGTGTTCTGCTGATGGCAGTGGCGGGTTTCTCCTGGGGGGTTTATTCGCTGCGGGGTCGAAACTCCGGCCCCCCGATTCAAGCGACGGCCCGAAACTTTGCCATGGCCGTGCCCCTTGCCCTCGCTGCGGCGCTGGCCGCGACGCTGGCCGGACTCGCCACCGCGCACGCGAGCCCCAAAGGCCTGCTTCTGGCCGCCGTCTCCGGTGCGGTGACCTCCGGGCTCGGCTACGCGGCCTGGTACGCCGCCTTGCCGTCGCTGAGCAAACCCCATGCAGCCATCGTGCAGCTCGCGGTGCCGCCGCTCGCCGCCGCTCTCGGTGTGTTGCTGCTCGGCGAAACCCTCGGTCCTCGGCTGTGGGTCGCGGCCCCGATGATCCTCGGCGGAATCGCGCTCGCCGTCCTGGGAACCGTCCCCTCGAAAGACGACTAACCCCGAAGGCGGAGGGCACCCTTGAACTCGTCGGCGGTTGGAGACCGCGGCCCTTGTGGGTGCCCGGTCTTTCCGATCGCAGGGCGGCCACGAGGGCCGCCCCTACAATTCTGCCCCGCAGACTCCGAGCAGCCTGAGCGGCAGTGGAGACATCTCCTGTCCCCCAAAGGGGAGGCTTCGCGCGCCAACGAGCGGCGGCCCATACATAGGGTCGGTGTGGACTCGACGCCGGTTGTCAGCCAACGAAGATAGGGATAGCCTGCCTCGCATGAAGACTGATCGCCTCGCCCGTCGCTCATTCCTGGTGATTCTGACTCTTGCCGTTCTCACTCATGGCTGCGCAAAACCCGCACCCGGCGACCTCCTCCTCGCGCAGCTCGAGGAGAAACAGTTCCTGAAATACGCGGGCGCCAACGCGGACCGATTGCGCGGGGAACTCAGGGAGAAAGGCTGGCCGGCCCTGTTCGGCGACTCGGGGCGCGTATTCAACGCGGACGGCCTCACCCTCGCCAAAGGCGGGGTCAGTGCATTTATCGAGAAGCTCCGGCCCTTTCTCGAAGGCCAGGGGGTAAAGATCCCCGCTCTCAAAGATGATGTGCGGCAGGATAGCTACACCCTTCTGGTCGACGGCGCGCCTTTGCCGATCTGGACCAGGGACGACCTGGCTCGCGAACTGGGCTCACAACCGGGGGTCACCGCGGGAATCGCCGCGTCGCGGTCGTTCTCGCTGGTCAACAAGCTCCTGGAGGACGCGAAATCCCCCGAACGCGCGTACGCGATTCACAGCGGCGGCGCTCTCTCCATGATGTTCCTGTCCGGTGATCTTCTCGAGGTGATGCAGAAGGACCCCCAGGCCGTGGCCAAGTTCATGCCTTACCGCCTGACTTCCGATTTCCCGTTCTTCGGGCAGCCCCAACAGTAGGCCCCACCGCCCACCCACCACGGGGCCTTGCTCCAAACCCGATGTTCCTCGCCCTCATCGCCTTCGTCGCGTTCATTACGGCGGTCATCGCCGTCGCCAGGATGACGGGCCTGATCGAGCGGGTCGAAGAACTGGAACGAGACCGGGACGAACTCTCGGCGAAACTAACCAGCCTCCAGCGGGCAATTGAACGCTGGACGAAAACGGGCGGTTCCAGCGTCGCCCCCGCGCGGGACGCCGAGCCCCAGGTCAAGCCCAACCCGCAAGCGCCTTTCGCGACGCCCGAAACCAAGACTTCGGCCGGCCCGGTCGAGCTTCCGATCATCCCTGTTCCCCTACCCGAGGCGAAGGCGCCGCGGCCAATCGAGCCTCCGCGCAAGGCGGCGGTGCCGCCAGTGGCGGAACGCCCCCTCCCGCAACCTCCGCGAGCACCGGTCGATTGGGAGAGTCTCCTCGGTGTCAAAGGTGCCGCCTGGGTCGGCGGCATCGCCCTGATCACTTCGGCGATTTTCTTCGCGCGATGGACGATCGAACAAGGTCTCGTCACTCCGGAGTTGCGGTTCGCCCTGATGCTCGTCGCGGGTATCTCGGCTCTGGTCGCGGCCGAGGTCGGCCTGCGCAAAGGGTACGAGCGCACCGCCAACCCCCTTTCGGGCGCGGGCATCGCCATCCTCTATATCGCCTTCTTCGCCGGACATTCCCGCTACGACCTCATCTCCATGCCCGCAGCCTTCGCGGGAATGGTCGTGGTGACCATCACCGCCTGCGTGGTCGCCGTCCGGTATGACGCCTTCGCCACCGCGGCGCTCGGATTGATCGGCGGCTTCGCGACACCGGTCGCCCTTTCCACGGGCGTGGATCGGCCCATCGGCCTTTTCTCCTACATCCTTCTCCTCAATCTCGGACTGGTGGCGGTAGGAGTGAACCGCCGGTGGCATGGCCTCTTTGAACTGGGCCTCGCCGGAACCCTGATCATCCAGATCGGGTGGTTCTGGAGATTCATGTCGCCCGCCAACCTGCTGGTGGGTCTGGTCGCCTTCTTCATTTTTGGGATTCTTTATCTCGTGATTCCCATCGTGTCGCGGGAAGAAGGAAACGAACGGGTGGTGCGCCTCGGTGCGATCGGCGGAGCGATGCCGTTCGCCTTCATGCTGTTCCTGGCCGGGGCTCCCGTCTATGTGGATCAATGGCCGCTGCTTGTTGGAATGATCTTCCTGCTCGACGGGGCGATCCTCGTCGTCGCGATTCTCCGAGGTCGGGCGGCGCTCCTGCTGAGCGCTTCGATCGCCACCTCGCTGACTCTGACTCTGTGGGCGTCGGAAGGCCTGAATCCCTCCCGGGGGGGTTCGGTGATGGCGGTGAGTCTGGCCGCGATCGCAATCGGCCTTTTCTTCAATCTCTCGCGAAGAGCCGCACTTCGTTTCGGGAGCCTGGATGACCAAGCCCTTCGCGTGCTGGATGTAGCGAGTCTCGCCTCGTCGGCCGGCCTCGGGATCTTCGCCTTGATTCTGGTGGGCCATCACCGGGGCGCTCCCGCGGCACCGTTCGTCCTGATCGCCACCGCACTCGCCGTTTCGCTGGTGGAACGGGCCGGTCACGAAGGTCGCCTCAGGGGAGCGCTGGCGGTGGGTGCGATGTCGCTCGCCGTCCTCGTTCAACTGTGGTTCCTGAGCGCAGTGACCGCGGTCACGGTCGTCGGGTATCTCGCGCTCCCCTTTCTTCTCTCCGCCCTGCTCAGCGCTTTCGCGATCCGCGACACGGGAGAGAGAGCGGACGCCGAGGCCGAAGTGGCCGTGCGTCTTTCATCGTGGATCTCCCTCTTCGGCCTCTATCTGGCTCTGGCCCAGTCGGAGATCGCGAGCGGCGGGGGCGTGTTGTTCCTGTTCTTCGCGGCCCATGTGCTGGTCATCACGGGGTCGGTGCTGCGGTCCGGCTGGACCATCGGTCTACCCGCGATGATGGGCGCGAGCGCTCTCTATCTCCTCATCTGGCAGGCCGCCTATATGAAGCCGTCGCAACACGGGATGGCCTTCCTGTTTACTGCGGGGTTCTACGCCTATTTCCTCGCTCTGCCCATGCTCGTCCCCTTCGCGCGATGGCGCGAGGCGTGGCTGCCGTGGCTCACCTCGGCCCTCTCGGGGCCCGCGTTCTTCCTGCCCTTTTATTTCGTGTATCACGATTCGTTTGGCACGGCCTCGATCGGTCTTCTGCCCCTAGGCCTCGCTGCGGTCTCAGGGTTGGCCTTGCGCGTCGTCTCCGCTCGCTTCACGGAAAGCGCCGGGGATGCCTTAAGCGCGCGTTTGCGACTTCGGTATCTGGCCCTCTTCTCAGCGGTGGCGCTGTGGTTCATCGCGGTGGCGATTCCTCTGCAGCTCGATCGGCAGTGGATCACTCTTGGCTGGGCGATTGAAGGGATGGCGTTGTGCTGGCTGTTTGGGCGACTGCCCCACCGTGGCCTCCCGATCTTCGCCTCCATCCTCTTCGCACTGGTGGGAATCCGCCTGCTCCTGAACCCAGAGGTCCTCAGCTACCAGGAGAGGGGCGTTCCTTTCTTCAACTGGATTCTCTACACGTATGGGGTGGCCACGGCGTGCTGCCTCATCGGCCAGAGTCTGCTGCGACGCGCCTCTGATGACGCTGTCGTGCGCCGCCTGGCCGATGGCATCGCGTTCAATGGACTGCTGCTCGGGTTCTGGCTGGTGAACCTCGAGATCCTCGACTACTTCTCCGTCGGCCCGACGATCGCGCTGTCCGGACACCGTGGCTATGCGGTCAAGCTCGCGTTGTCTGCGGGCTGGGGGCTTTACGCCATCATCCTGCTGGTGGTGGGTGTCGCCAAAGACCTGAAGCCGCTGCGGTACCTGTCGCTCGCGTTCCTCATGCTGACGGTGGCGAAGGTCTTCCTGTACGACCTGTCCGAATTAGGCGGCATCTTCCGGGTGTTCTCGTTCCTTGGCCTCGCGGTCGGGCTGATCCTCGTCTCCCTCTTCTATCAGCGCTTCGTGTTCCGAAAGACGTCGTAAGTTGCAATGGGCACCCACAAGGGGTGCCCCTACATTCGAATCGCAAGGCCAACCAGCCATTCGAAGGTGGCGGCTCTTGGTTGGAAAGGGCACCCACAAGGGGTGCCCCTACATTCGAATCGCAAGGCCAACCAGCCATTCG
>CAZFQH010000146.1:5933-8792 GCA_964520805.1 uncultured Acidobacteriota bacterium
CGGCTCTTGGTTGGAAAGGGCACCCACAAGGGGTGCCCCTACATTCGAATCGCAACGTCGATCGCCTTGGTCCACCGTTCATCGCACGGCGGAAGTCATTAAGATGCGGCCTCAATCCACGCAACTTTTGGAGAGTGACATGTCAAGAACTGCGAAACAGGCCCTTTGTCTGGCCCTTGTCCTCGGCATCGTCATCGGCCTCGTCCTGCCCCCCCAGGCTCAGGCGTGGGGCGAGCGCGGCCACGACATCGTGACCCGGGTCGCCGTGCGTCTGCTCGCCGCGAAGATCGCCAAAGGAACTCCCCTGGCGACTCAGATGGGGCGCAAGGAGTTCATGCTCGGGCACTTGTCGAACGTGCCCGACATCGTTTGGCGCAACCAGGGCGAGGCCATCGAGAAGATCAACGCGCCCACTCATTTTCTCGACCTCGAATATCTTTCCCCCGGGGTCACATTCGCCACCGTTCCCCGTACGGTCTCAGAGGCGCTCGCCCGCATGAAGGAACTGTGCGCGAATGCGCCGAAGAGCTACGTTTGCCCCACCAAAGGTGAGGCCGTGCCTGATGAGAGCAGCGCTGGGACCGCTCCCTGGCGAACCGGACAGTTGTTCAAGATGACCGTGGACAGCTTCCGCTCCGCGGTCGCAGGCGAAAAATTCGACTCGGCCGCCTTGGACCGCGCGTTCCTCACCGCAGGGGTCATGAGTCACTTTATCGGTGACCTTGGAAACCCTTATCACACAAGTAGAAACTATGACGGATGGGAGACCGGCCAGGGAGGCATCCACAGCTACTTCGAGAGCGCCGTGACCAGTTCCTACCGACTGGCCCTCGACCAGGAAGTGTTCGATCAGGCCCTCACGGGCGGTGGCCTGAAGCGCACTCTGGGTCAACTTCCGGCCGCGGAACGGGCCGCCTTGTCGCGCGATCCCGTGGCGATGGCCGTAGCCCTCTCCCTTGACTCTTACTCTCGGCTCGAAACCGCAAACAGCCTGGACCGCACGTTCGCCATCCTCAAGCCGAGCGGCACCGGTCCCGAGGGGAGACGGGTCGGCGCCGAGCGTCGGCCCGCCTCCGAACTCCGCTTCAAGTTCCACTCGTTGACGGTCGAGCGCCTCGCGACCGCGGCGGAAGTCCTCGCGCACTTGTGGCTCACCGCATGGGAGGACGCCGGACGCCCCGACTTCAAGGACTACCGCAGTTTCGCTTATCCAGTGGGCCCCGACTTCATTCCTCCGGACTACCTGGCCTCGAAGTAGTCTCGGCGGAAACCCAGCCGAGGTACGGGGCGTGACCCGCCACCACGGGAAGGGCGATGATCTCGGGAACGTCGTAGGGATGAACCTTCCGGATGGCACGCTCCACCGCACCGAAGAGCGCGGAGCGAGTCTTGATGAGGACCAGCTTCTCCGCGGACGTTTCGACCACACCCTTCCACCTGTAGGTTGAAGTCACCTCCGGCCCTGACTGCACACACGCGGCCAGGGACCGCTCCACCAGGGTTCGGGCGAGCTTCGCGCTATCGAAATCGGCGGGGACCACGCACAGCACCACGATCACATCGGCGGCACTCAATTTCATGCCTCCCACCGGTTTGATGATCGCGGCCGGCTTGGTCGGTGGTGGGGAGGGCGCCTTGGGTTTCCAGAGGTCGTGGGCCACAAGCATCTCCTTTTGGGTAAACGAAGCGAAGTGTAGCAACCAGGCTTGACTTTCTTACAGTGCTTGTTTCATAGTTTGCTGTAAGACATGGCCGACCTGGTTCGATTGGAGAAGGGCATTCGTGATCGTTTGACCCAGCACGACTCGCTCGTGGTCTCCCTGCTCGAAGAGCGCGAGCAGATTCGCGGTTCCCTTTTCTCGCGCTTCGCGGTCTGCGGCAAGGCGGGCTGCGTCTGCGCGCAGGGAGAAAAGCACGGCCCCTACTACGTCCTGTCGAACCGCAGCGCCGGCCTGGGCTCGTTCGTCTACCTCAAGGAAGACCAGGTTTCGCGGGTACGCGAACTGGTCCATCGACACAAGCGGTTCAAGAAGGGACTGAAGAAGCTCAAGGGCCTGTCCTCGCAGCTTCACGAGATGTTCGCGCGCTACGAGATCTCAGCAGCCCAGGCCGGTTCTCGTCAGGCTGGGGTGCGAGGTTAGAATACCAATGTCTGACAGCCTTTTAGACTTTGACAAAGAGAATCTACTTGACATGCCGTCCGTATTGAGTTCGACCTCCCGCAAGCGCGCTCTGAAGGCCCTCGCGGTGGCGACGCTCGTGGTTTGCAGCGTGGTCTACGGAGCCTTGCACGACGACGAAGGGCTGATGCATGTCTTCCGCGAGCGTTCCCGCTTGCAGGACCTCAGCCATTCAGTCGCGAGCCTTCGCGCGCAGAACGATCAACTCCGCGCCGAAATCAAAGCCCTCCGGCAGGATCCGCGCGCGGTCGAGCGGCTCGCGCGGGAAGACCTCGGGCTCTCGCGCGCCGGTGAGATCGTGTTCATTCTCGAGAGCGAGCCCGCGGAAACGGACCGCTGATCGGCCCCGCGAGGTTTCGCGGTATTTGACAGAAACCCCGCCAAAACACGTACAATGCTGGCCGGTCGGGCGGATTTCGCGTCACATAAGAACGTCGCGCGATTCGGCTTCACTTAGATTCCACATACCTGTGGCGTTCCAAAAACACCCAAACCCTTTCTAGGAGGAAAGACAACAAATGGCAAAGCCGATGACAAAGGCAAAGCTCGTGACGGCACTCGCTGAAGCGACGGATATCCCCAAGAAGACCTCGTCCGCGTACCTCGAGGAACTCGCTCGTCTCGCCCACAAGGAAGCCAAGAACGGCTTCGTGATCCCGGGCGTGGGCAAGCTGGTGGT
>CAZFQH010000147.1:0-8781 GCA_964520805.1 uncultured Acidobacteriota bacterium
CGGCGCGAACGCCGCCAGCTTGGCAGTGGTGGGACGGGGTTGCTTCGGCCCACTGCCCTCCACGGAGTTGGGCCTCGCAATGACGAGCGGTCAAAGCGGCTTGGTAGTGGGGGGTTGCTTCGGCCCACTGTCCACGGAGTTGGGGCCTCGCGATGACGTCAGGCCTCTATGAGAGCTCTGGGATGCGGAGTTTCGCGCCTTTGAGGTTGCCGATGACGGCGAGGGTTTGTTTCCGGCTGAAGATCTCGCGAGCGAGCTTCGCCACAGAGGCGCTGGTCACGGCGTCGATCGAGCGCAGCGTCTCATCGGGCGAAACCGTGCGTTTGAAGTAGATCTCGTTGCGAGCCAGGTTGCTCATGCGCGAGCCGCTGCCCTCGAGCGACAACATCAGCCCGCCCTTGAGGTTGTCTTTGGCCCTTTGCAGTTCGTCGCTCGGCACCTCCACATCGACGAGCTTCTTCAATTCGTCGGTGATGAGCCCCAGGACGGTGTCGACCCGGTCTTTGGAGGTGGCCGCGTAGATCGACAGGCTGCCGGTGTCCATGAAACCCGACAAGCCGGCCGAGATCGAATAGACGAGACCTCGCTTCTCGCGCACGTTCTGAAACAGCCGCGAAGAAATGCTGCCGCCGAGGACCGTGCCGAGGACGTGGCCCGTGAAACGGTCCGCGTGAGTGGATGAGGGACCGAGGGCGCCGAGGCACAGGTGAGTCTGAGCCAGAGTCTTCTTGTGCTTCTTCACCAGACCGTGATGGGCGAGAGGCCGCACACTCCCAGGGTTTGCCCGGCCGGCGGGGATGGCCCCGAAAAGACGGGTGGCCAGTTCGACCGCCTTCTTTTCCGTGATCCGGCCGGCGATGGCGAGAACGAGATTCGAAGGCACATAGACCTTCTTGAAGAACCGTTGGACGTCCTCCCGGCGATAGGCCTTGAGCGCGGTGCGGGTGCCCAGAATCGGCCGGCCGATGGGGTGATCGGGCCAGAGCTTCTGCGCGAACATCTCGCCCAGAATGTCGTCCGGGGTGTCGTCCACCATCGCGAATTCCTCGAGGATGACGGTCTTCTCCTTGACCAGGTCATCGGCGTCGAAACGAGGGTGGACCAGGATGTCCGAGAGTATGGCGGCCGCCTTCTCCACGTGAGTGTCCAGGACCCGGAGATGGAAGGCCGCGTATTCCTTGGAGGTGAAAGCGTCCATGTGACCGCCCATGGCATCCACTTCCATGGCGATGTGCTCGGCACTGCGCGAGGCGGTGCCCTTGAACACCAGATGCTCGATGAAATGGGCGAGACCGCGTTCGCGTTCGGTTTCGTGGCGGGATCCGCGGCGGACGAACACACCGATGGCGACCGAACGGACCTGGGCCAGAGGCTCGACGAGCAGCGTCAATCCATTCTCGAAGACCTGCCTTGTTGCGCTCATAACCGGACAGCATAGAGGGACGATGGGGCGGGCGTGAACCTCAACTTCGATGGCGCAGTACGATTGAGGTGATGATCTCAGTCGACGAGGCTCTGGCCGTGGTGCTCGAACGGGTTGCGGTGCTGGATGCCGAAGCGGTGGCTCTGGCCGAGTCGTTTTCGCGTGTCCTGCGCGAAGACGTAATCGCCGATCGTGACCTGCCGCCCTTCAATCGAGCGGCCATGGACGGCTTTGCGGTGCGTTCGGCGGATGCGGGGACGGCGAATGCGCGCCTCCGCATTGCCGGAGCGATTCGGGCTGGGTCCTGGCCTGCGCGAGCCGTCCGGGCAGGGGAGGCCTTTCGCATCATGACCGGGGCTCCCGTACCCGAAGGGGCGGACGCCGTGATTCAGGTCGAACGAACGAAGACCCTCGATGGCTCTCTGGTTGAACTCGAAACCGCGGTGACCGCCGGCCAGAACATCGTGCGCCAAGGGACGGAGGCGGCGCAGGGATCGACGCTCCTGCATGCGGGAATCAGGATCGGAGCCCCGCACCTGGCGGTTCTTGCTTCCGTCGGTGTGATGGAGCCGCGCGTCTCCAGACGACCGCGCGTTGCCGTCATCGTGACCGGAGACGAAGTCATCAGTCCATCGCAGAGCCCGGCCCCGGCCCAGATCCGCAACGCCAACGGCCCCGCCCTGCTCGCCGCCATCGCTGAGGCAGGGGGCATCGCCTCCGACCTGGGCGTGGTTCCAGACGATCCCGCACAGACGCGCGCGACCATCGAGCACGCCTTCGCTACCGGACACGACGCCATTGTCCTGTCCGGTGGCGTGAGCGCGGGCGACTTCGATTTCGTGGAATCGGAACTTGGTCACCTTGGCGTGGCCCTCCATGTGAGCGCGGTCCGCGTGAAGCCCGGAGCCCCGTTTGTCTTCGGCACCCAGGGCTCGACCCTTGTTTTTGGTTTACCGGGAAACCCGGTCTCCGCCCAGGTGACGTTCGAACTCTTCGTTCGCCCCGCCCTGCTGAAGATGCAGGGCGCCCGCGCCGTTCTGCGCCCGCACCTTCACGCTGTTCTGCAAGGAACGCTCGCGAATCGCTCAAACCGTCGGAACTACCTGCCGGTTCAGGTGACCGTTGAGGCGGACGGCCTCCGCGCCCGCCCCGTGCGCACCCAGGGCTCGGGCGATACTCTGGCCCACGCCCTGGCGAACGCGCTGGCTATTCTCGAACCCGATCGACGGAGCGCGGTCGCTGGCGACGTCGTGATCATTTATCCGCTGTCCTCTTTCTTCGAGGTCTAAGTCATGCCCAAAGCCCCCGCACCCAAGACCGCCACGAAACTCTCTCACGTGGGACGAAACTCCCGCGCCCGCATGGTTGACGTCACCGACAAGGCCGAAACCGTGCGCGAGGCGAAGGCCTCCGGCCGGATCACGATCTCGAAGGCTGCGATGGCGCTGGTTCGGGAGCACAGTCTCGAGAAGGGTCCGGTCACGGCGGTGGCGCGGTTCGCGGGGATCCAGGCCGCGAAGCGGACCGCGGACGCGATTCCAATGTGTCATCCGCTGCTGCTCTCGCAAGTGGACGTGGTCATCATCCCGCGGCCCTTCGGTTTTGAGATCACCGCCACCGTGAAGACCAAGGGCCAGACCGGCGCCGAGATGGAGGCGTTGCACGCGGTCTCGGTGGCCGCCCTCACGATCTACGACATGGTGAAAGCGGCTGACAAGAAGATGGTGATCAGTCACATCCGGCTTGACTCGAAGACAGGGGGCAAAAGTGGTGACTATCGGCGAAGTTCTTGAGATGGGGGGCCGCAGACTGAAGGGCAACGCCGTGCTGGGCGTCGGAGTCGGCCTGATTCTTTGGGCCGGAAGCGCGTTCGCTCAGCCCATCGCGCTGCCGCCACGACCGTCGCCCGCGGTCGAAGCGCTCGTCGGGGAGTACGGGGAAGGCAAGGCCCGACTCGTTCTTCGCGAGATCTCCGGTGAACTTGAGGCGAGTGCCGACGGTCGCGCCTTTGAACCAGTGAAGGACCTCGGTGGAGGCCGTTACAATGCTCCCCGCATCGGCGAGTTTCGCGTGGATCGCGGAATCCCGCTCCGGACCTCCAAGGCCCGGGCGGCGCAGTCGGTCGTCCAGGGAGTCTCCATTGGCAGTGTGTTTCTTCCTCGTCGCGACTTCGGGGGATCGGAGGGTGTTTTCCGGATTCAGCCGCGGCGGCCCGTGGCGGAACTGATTCGAGAGGCCCGCTCCCAGTCACCACCGGTTGAAACGGGCGAGTTCCTTCCGAGCGATCTTGTCGATGTCCGCTCTCTCGACAAGTCCATCCTGATTGATGCCCGCTACGCCACTGCCGCGAACTTTCTCGCCACACCGGTCTACGGCAAGGCCCAGGTCCGGCTTCAGCGAAAAGCGGCGGAAGCGGTTGCTCGCGCTCATCGGGCGCTCCAGACTCAGGGCTTCGGGCTCCTCCTGCACGACGGCTATCGGCCCTGGTTTGTAACCTGGATCTTCTGGAATGCGACTCCTGAACATTCACGTGACTTCGTGGCGGATCCCGCCAAAGGTTCGCGGCACAATCGCGGCTCCGCCATCGATCTCACCCTCTACGATCTCAAAACGAAACAGCCGGTGGACATGCCCGGTCTCTACGACGAGATGTCTCCACGCTCCTACCCCGACTACGCGGGGGGGACCGCTCGGCAGCGCGCCCTGCGGGAGCTCCTTCGGGCTACCCTGGAGCGCGAAGGATTCTCGGTCTACGAAACCGAGTGGTGGCACTTTGACTACCAGGATTGGCCGCGCCACGGAATCTCGAACGCGAGTTGGTGGAAGTAAGTTCCAGATCACCATGGCCCCGGTGTCTCCCCTCGATCTCGCGCAATCGCGCGTTCTGGTACTGACCGGTGCGGGCGTCTCCGCGGAAAGCGGCCTCGCCACCTTCCGCGAGAACTCAAGCCATCTCGTCTCGAATGCCTACCTCTTCAACCTCGCCCGCCACCATGGTCGAGAAACCCCGTCCGGCGCTCGGGCCCGTCCTTTCGCCGTGCGAGAATCCGCGGCGGCGGCTCCCTTCGGGCACGGAGGCGAAGACCCCTGACGCCGCCGGGGTCCGCCAACGCCACCCCCGCATAGTGGATGGTGTGAAGGCGTGGTGGTGGCACTCGTGGCCATCTGGTGGACATGGGCTCGCGACACCGAAGGCTCGCGCGCTTGACACCCGATCTTGGTTGGCCTACGCTTCGCCCCACGTCCGGTTGTTATAACGATAAGACAACTTTAGAAGGTCCCGCTCGTGGCCGATGGCGTCTTTGAGCCCGACTGCGAATTCAAGAGAGGTTCAACCATGCTCAACTTTTACTCGCTGCGACGCACTGCGTTCGTCGCGGCGCTCCTGGGCCTGCTCACGGCCCCTCTGTATGCCCAGAACATAGGCAAGACCACGGGCAGCATCCGCGGAACGGTCAAGGACGCGACCGGCGGCGTGCTCCCCGGAGTCACCGTCACAGTGTCGAGCCCCGGCCTCGTGGGCACGCGCACCGCGGTCACCGCGGGCGATGGCACCTATGACTTTCCCTCCCTCGCGATCGGCATCTACAAAGTCGACGCCATGCTCGCAGGCTTCGCGCAGAGCGCAATCCAGAATCTGGAACTCAACGCGGGAGCCACCCTCAAAGCCGACTTTTCTCTGAAGACCGGGGGCCTCAGCGAGACCGTCACCGTTGAGGGCACGTCGATCATCGACGTTGTCTCGGTGGACCGGACAAAGGACATCTCGGCCGAGACCTTCAACGCGCTTCCAAAGGGTCGGTCGTGGGAGTCGATCGTGGAGATCGCCCCTTCGGTGAACACGGAAGATCTGAATCGGACCAAAGGAATTTCGTTCCAGGGCGCCTCGGTCCATGAAAACGTCTACATCGTCGACGGCGTGGATTCCACGGAGACCGCGTTTGCGTCGCAAGGCCAGGACATCGTGTTCGAGTTCCTCGACAACATCCAGGTGAAGTCGGGCTTCCTGGGCGCCGAGTACGGAGGCGCTCTTGGCGGGGTCGTGAACATGCAGACCAAGTCAGGTTCCAATGCCCTCAAGGGGGGCCTTACCTTCCAGTACTCCGGTTCGAAGCTCACCGGAGATTCCCGAAGGCGCCTGCGCTCCGACGGCGTCTACATACAGGATCCGAAGGATGAGAGTCGGGTTCTGGATTTCGGAGGCTTCGTCGGGGGACCGGTCAAGAAGGACAAGCTGTGGTTCTTCGCGGGCTTCATGCCACAGAGCACCGACGTGAGTCGCACCGTTAATTATCTGGCGGCCGGAGCCGTCCCGGCGAAGACCGTGACAGTGGATGGAACCACCCGCCGGCCCTTCGCATCCGCCAAGCTCACCTGGCGTGCCGCCCAGGACCTCACGGTCAATGCCAGCTACCAGTATTCCCCCCGGAAGGACCTCGGACGGCTGCCTTCGTTCGACCTCACCGACGATCGCAACAGCGACTTCGCCGCACTCGGCACCGAGCGCAACCGCAGCACCTACGCACTGAACGCCGACTGGGTCGCGAGCCCACGCGTGTTCGTGAACGGCTTTGTCGGCTACTACACCCAGCGGGGCGGCTCTCTTGGCGTGCCCGTGGGCGACCGCTTCCGGTGCGTGACGTCCAACCGCACCATCCCGGGAGTGCCCGAGGCCCTTCTGTGCGACGCCAACTATCAGACCCTGCTCGACAACAACCCGACGCTTCGCGATGAGAACGATCGTGTGAGCATGGGCTCGTCCGCGAACTTCAATTTCAAGGCCGCGGGGACTCACTCCCTCAAGGTCGGGATCCAGTACGCGCTTCCCAAGAGCACCACGGAGAATCTGCTGACCGGAGAGCGCGCCGACCTCCATTGGAACCTCTCGCAGATCGGCATCCGCGGGCAGTACGGCTTCTGGCGCAACATTTCCATCTCCAACAAGGGCGCATCCAAGAGCAAGAACGCCGCGGCCTTCATTCAGGATCAGTGGACGAAGAACCGCTTCACGTTCAACCTCGGCGTTCGTTTCGAGAACGAACTGGATATTCCGCTCAAGTCCGCGACCGACACCGTGGACCGCGACATCAAGTTCGGCTGGAGCGAGAAGATCGCCCCCCGGCTGGGCGTCGCGTGGGATGTGAAGGGTGACTCGAGCTGGCGGATCTACGCGAACGCCGGCTACTTCTATGACACGCTGAAGCAGACCGCCACCCAGTTGCTCTTTGGCTCGCGCGTCTTCCGGTTCGACTACTACCGGCTCGACACCCTCAACTGGCGAAGCCTCGGCAAGGCCGCGGCCGCGGCCGCAGGCGCGCCCTTCTTCGTCCTGGATTTCAGCGGCAGCCCCGTCTATGTCCCGCGTGACACCAAGCCCACTCGCAGCGACGAGTTCGCTCTCGGCTCTGACTATCAGCTTGGCAAGACCTGGGCACTCTCCGCTCAGTACATCCACCGGGCCCTTCAGAATGCCATCGAGGACTTCACCGTGACTCCGATCACGGTCGATGGCATCCCCTACAGGACCATTATCGGCAACCCCGGCCAGGGAATCCTCAAGCAGCCCTTTGCCGGTCAGCCCGTCCTCCCCGACTTCCAGCGCACGTACGACGGTCTCACGGTTGAAATCTCCCGTCGCATGGCGAACCACTGGGCGATGAGCGGCAGTTACACGTTGTCGCGCCTGTACGGAAACTATGAAGGTCTGGGCGACTCCGACGAGCAGGTCCTCGGCGGTGGCAATCCGAACTCCGGCCGCTACTGCACGACCCTCGAGAGCTGCTACAACGGCAAGGGCGAAGTCGACAAGGGAAACCTCACCCTTGACCGTCCACACCAGTTCAAGCTCACCGGCTCGTACGCGCTCGACTCCGGCCTGACCGCTGGCGCCTTCTTCCGTGCCTCCAGCGGAACCCCGATCTCGCCCCAGCTGGGCGTGAACGCAGCGCCGACCACGCACCCCGAGGGCCGCGGAAGCCGCGGGCGCACGCCGTTCTTCAACCAGACGGACCTCTTCGTTCAGTACGGCTTTAAGCTCGGCGGCAAGATGAGGGCGACGGCCTCCGCCAACGTGTCGAACGTCTTCGATCAGGGCATCGTTCGCAGCGTGTTCCCGGGCATCCTGCTTGGGTCGGCCGCGGTCACTCCCGTTCCCGTGGCGCAGTACTTCGCGCCCGGTGGCTACAACTACCAGGCCGTCATCGCCGCCATCCCCGCGGCGAACAAGGACCCGCGCTTCCTGCAGGCGCAGTTGTTCCAGGCGCCCCGCGCGCTCCGGGTGGGTCTGCGCCTCGACTTC
Source organism: uncultured Acidobacteriota bacterium (assembly GCA_964520805.1). Lineage (GTDB taxonomy): Bacteria > Acidobacteriota > Vicinamibacteria > Fen-336 > JAGNNV01 > JAGNNV01. Next base: position 7,722 of record CAZFQH010000147.1, read on the forward strand.
TAGTCAGGCCGCGCTCGACATGGAGTATCCGGCCCCTCGATCCGCCACAGGATCGGGAGCTTTTTTCTTCTTCACTAACAGGACCGAGAGACCCCTCCCAAGGATCGCCATGAGACACAGCATCACCTTTCTGCTCGCCGTGGGCCTTGCCGCCACGACGCTTGCGGCACCCCAGGCCAAGGGCCGAAAGGCGCCCGCGACTCCGCCGCCTGCCCCGCCCATCGACCTCTCCAAACCCGAGGGCGTGGTCGCCGCCAACCGAAAGATGGCATGCTCGCTCGAGGACGGAAAGGCGGTCGTGTTCTGGTGGAAGGGCAGCGCCTACAGCCGCGTGCCCGGAGAACGGGACCGGGCCCTCTTCAACGTCGAGGGCATGAACATTCGGCAATGCGGCACGGTCAAGGACCCCCAGCGCGGTGATGGCTACCGGCTGGTGTCGCGCGAGATTCTCCTCTTCCTCGACCCCGAGACGGGCAAGCCGCTTGAAAAGTGGAAGAACCCATGGACGGGGAAGGAAAACGAGGTCGTCCACGTCGCGAACGACCCGGTCAACGGCCCTCCGAGCTTCCCCATCGGGCGTGACGGCGCGCCCGTGAAGTGGCGCGGCAACATCATGAAGGGCCGCCTGTGGACAACCGGCGAGGCTCCCCTCTTCTACAAGAACGCGCTCGGCGGCGAGTATCAGGACTACGTCGGCGGCGAGTACCACGCCATGGAAATGCTGACGATGTTCGGCTACTTGAAGGACGTCCTGGACGCTTCGCAGAAGGAGGCCCACGACCTCACCATCGCGTGGGCCCGCACCTCCGACTGGCTGCCGTGGATGGAGATGGGAGACCGCGTGGGCATGATGATCTACTCCACGGTCGGCAAGCGCCTTGCGAACGCCAATGACCTGAGCCCGCTGCTCAAGGACGAGATCGCGAAGAACTATCCCGCCTACGCGGCGCCCCCGCCCCTCGATGACGCGCGACCCAACGAAACCAGTTGGACGTACTTCAAGAAGAAGATTGACGCGAAGCGGAAGGAAGACGCCAAGTGAAGAGCACCACAATGAAGA
>CAZFQH010000148.1:0-8735 GCA_964520805.1 uncultured Acidobacteriota bacterium
GCCCCGCGCGGGTTTTGGCCGCCTGGCCGAGAAGAGCGCCGGGAAGGACACCGCCACCGGGCACTGGGAGATGATGGGGCTGCTGACCGAGAAGGCGTTCAGGCTTTATCCACATGGATTCCCGGCCTCGCTGATGGATCGCTTCTCCAAGGAGACGGGTCGAGCGGTTCTGGGTAACAAGGCCGCCTCGGGCACCGAGATCCTCAAGGAGTTGGGGGAGGAACAGGTTCGGACCGGCGCACTCATCGTGTACACCTCAGGCGACAGTGTGTTTCAGATCGCCGCCCACGAGTCGGTGGTCCCACCCGAAGAACTGTACCGATATTGCCGGGCCGCCTACGCTCTCGTCTGCGGCGAGGAGTTCGGAGTCTGCCGCGTGATCGCCCGGCCGTTCGTTGGGGACGGAGCCGCGACCTTCAAGCGAACACCGAATCGACGCGACTTCCCGGTACCTCCGGCCAGCCAGACCCTGCTGGATCACCTGGCCGCGTCCGACCGCCCGGTCTTCGGGGTCGGCAAGATTGAGGACATTTTCACCGGGCGCGGGATCAAGGAAGCGGTCCACACGGTGTCGGATGACGACGGCGTGAACCAGACGATCGCCGCTCTCGGACGCTGGCCGGCGGGCCTCATCTTCACGAATCTCGTGGACTTCGATACCCTGTATGGGCACCGCAACGATGTCCAGGGCTACGCCCGCAATCTTGAAGCGCTCGATGCTCGCATTCCGGATCTCCTCGCGGCCCTTCGAGAGGATGACCTGCTTATACTCACCGGTGACCATGGGTGCGATCCCTCCGACGAATCCACCGACCACACGCGAGAGTTCGTCCCGTTGATCGCGGCCGGAGCGAAGGTGCGGCCTGGGAGCCTCGGTGATCGCGGGTCGTTCGCCGACATCGCGGCGACCCTGGCCGAAAATTTCGGCATTGCAGCGGCGGTGCCCGGTGACTCCTTTCTGAAGGCCATTGCCGCTTGATGATCGCGGCGATCGTTTCCCTGACCCTGCTGGCGCCGATGAGTGCCGCGGCTGCTCAGGCACCCCCGGCGGCATTGAGTCGGGCGTTGTCCGACGCCTTCGGGAAAAAGTTGGAGTTGCTCGAAAAATTCGATCGAGATCCCAAGGCCAAGCGAACCTCGGTCAGCGTCTTCGAGTCCGAACTCAATTCCTACGTTCGATACGCTCTGGGGGAGAAGGTGCCGCGTGGTCTGCGCGACGTGCGAATCATCCTGCGCGAGAACCGCCTGGAACTCCGAGGCCTCGCCAATCTCTCCGAGTTCGCAGAGCTCAAGGACAAGGCCGCAGGTGCGGCCTCGTTATTGAGCCTCCTGGGCGGCGAGGTGCCGGTGGAGGTGGTCGCGAACTTCAAAAGCGACCGGGGCTTTGGACAATTCGAACTCCTGAGCGCGCAGGTCGGACCGGTCCCGCTGTCCGCGTCGGTAGTGAGCGACATCGTGGCTCGCGCCACCGTTGATGCGAGTCGCCCGGGTGGCTTCGACATCCGCGCCCCGTTCCGCCTGCCGTATTCGGTGAAGCGGATCCGCCCCTCGGCGGCCCTCGCGATCATCGAATACTGATCGCCTGGCCAGGCGCCTCACGCGCATGACCTCTTCGGATTCGGCGGCGAACAAGCGTCTGGGATCAGGCAATGAGTTGCGGCCGGAGACGGCGGTGCAGTTCGTCAAAGGGATTGGCCCGGAGCGGGCTCGCGCGCTCCAGGCGGAGGGGATCGAAACCGTGCGGGATCTGCTGCTCATCCTGCCAAGGCGTTACGAGGACCGGTCCAACCTCGCACCCATCCGCTCGCTTAAGCCGGGAGTGCGGAACACGGTCTGCGGAAGAATCGTGGCGGTCAGCCTGAAGCGGGCCCGGCGTATGCCCATCTTCGAAGCCGTGGTCGAGGATGCGTCGGGCCGGATCAAATGTGTGTTCTTCGGACAGGCGTATCTGCGCGACTCGTTGAAGGTGGGGCGACGAGTGGTGCTCTACGGTGCGCCCGAGTGGGACCGGTTCGGTGGGGGACTGGCACTTCACTCGCCCGATTCGGAGATCCTCGACGACGGGGAGGCCGACCCAGACCGGGTGGACGGTGCCCTGATCGAGGCCGCGATCCATATGGGCCGCGTGGTCCCGGTTTACGAGAAGCGAGCGGGCCTGCTGCCCAAGATCTGGCGGAGGACACTCACCCACCTGGTCCGTTCGCTGCCCGAGAGTTTCGGAGAACCGGACCTTCTCGCCGCCGATCTTCGGGAGGATCTGGGGGTCGTCGGGCTTCGGCAGGCGCTTTCCGCTGTGCATGATCCGGGCCCCGAGGACGATCTCTCGGCCCTCAACAGTGCGCGGTCGCGCGGCCATCTCCGTATGATCCTCGAAGAGTTTTTTCTCTTCGCCGTGGGCCTCGCCGCGAAGAGACTCGATCGACGACCCGGCGTCGTGGTCCCTTCCTCCGATGCCGCGCGCGAGATGGCGAAACGAGTTCTCCCGTTTCCGCTCACCGCCGCGCAGAAGCGTGTGCTGAAGGAGATCGCGGCGGACCTTGGGTCGGGGAGGGAGATGAGCCGTCTCTTGCAGGGAGACGTAGGCTCGGGAAAAACCATCGTGGCGATCCTCGCGATGCTGCTGCCCGTGGCTGCCGGAAAACAGGCGGCTCTCGTCGCACCCACCGAAGTACTGGCCGACCAGCACTTCCTGACCCTGACCCGGATCCTCGCTCCGGCCGGAGTGCGCGTCCTGCGATTGTCGGGGCGAATGAAATCGAAGGAGCGGAAGGAGGCCCTGGCGGCGATCGCAACCGGGGAGGCGCCGGTCGTGATCGGAACCCATGCGTTGTTCGAGCCCGACGTCGTCTTTCGCTCGCTCGCCCTCGCCATCATCGATGAGCAGCACCGTTTCGGGGTCATCCAGCGCGAGGAACTCAGGCTAAAGGGCGAGGGAGTACACGCCCTGGTTATGACCGCCACTCCCATTCCACGCACCCTCGCCCTGTCTTTCCACGGTGACCTCGACACCTCGGTGCTGGACGAAAAGCCGCCGGGACGTTTGCCAATTCGTACCTCGCACCGCTTCGACTCCCAACGGCCAAGAATCGTGGAGGCCGTGAAACGTCATCTGGGGGAGGGTCGTCAGGTCTACGTGGTCTGTCCTTTGGTAGAGGAGTCGGAGAAGCTCGCCGACGTCCGTGCGGTCACCGAGCTGACCCAGGCCTGGTCGGACTGGCTTCCAGGAACGAAGGTGACTGCCCTTCATGGCCGGCTTCCGCGCGATGAAAAGGGAGCGGCCATGGACTCCTTCGTCCGCGCCGAGACCCAGGTTCTGGTCAGCACGACGGTAATCGAGGTCGGGGTCGATGTGCCAAACGCGACACTCATGGTGATCGAGCAGGCCGAGCGTTTCGGTATCGCCCAGCTTCACCAGCTTCGCGGCCGAGTCGGTCGCGGTCGCCATGCCTCGGAGTGTCTGCTGGTGACCCGCGCCTACCCGAGTGACGAAGCGAAGCAGAGGATCGACGCTCTGGTGGCGAGCGAGGACGGATTCTTTCTCGCGGAGAAGGATCTGGAGATTCGCGGGCCCGGTGAGTTCTTCGGAACCCGGCAATCAGGCCGCGGCCTTTTCCAGGCCGGCGACCCGGTGCGCGACCGGGAGCTGCTCATCCGGGCACGCGATCTCGCCGATAACTGGTGGCGCACCGCGGTGCCGGAGCATCCGCTGCGGCGGTACGCCCGCAGCGATCAGTGGACGAGACGATTCGGCCTTTCCCAGGTCGGCTGAGCAGGTCGCCCATCGCCCCCCTCGAAGTTGCCAAACAGACCACTCACCCTGACGGACAGGAGTGGCCCAAGGACTTCCTGCAACGAGTCAAGGCAAATATCTCGACCTGCTCGACCCTCCCCACTTTCAGTTTTGTAGCCCGCAGGGCTGCGGTGGCTTGGCCCAAGGCCAGGCTGGCGTTCTAGTAGGGGCGGCCCTCGTGGCCGCCCTGCGAGATCGGAACGGCCGGGCACCCACAAGGGGTGCCCCTACGCTTCGGGAGAAGGGCCCCGCCCCCCAATGGCCCAAGGCCAGGCTGCGCGCTGGCCCAAGGCCAGGCTGCGCGCTGGCCCAAGGCCAGGCTCCGCGCTCCCCTTCTGCCGCGCGGGCTCCTGGCCCGTTAGACTCCACCGCGCGTGGCCAAGGAACAAAACCCCATCATCCTTATTTTCGGCCAGGATTCACTCCGCGCGGAACGAGCCCTTGAGGGCGTCCTCAAGGCCCGTCATATCGACCCCTCGGAGATCATCCGCATATGGGGTGACGAGTCGTCGTTTGCGGATGTGTTCGCGGCGGCGGCCTCGCGGTCTCTCTTTTCCGAACGGACCGTCGTCATGGTCCGCCGGGCGGAGAAGCTTCGCGGGGGAGGACGGGATCCTGAGAGTGAAGGGGACGAGGGGGAGTCTGACGTCGAGACCGAGCCAAAGCCCCGCGGCAAAAAGGCCGCAGCGAAGTCTTCCGTCGCGGAACTGCCCGAGGTCGATCCCTCGTCGAGTCTCATCTTCATCGTGAGGAAAGCGAACCGCACCGCGGGGATGTGGCGGAAGATCAACAAGGCCGCCGAAGTCATCGAGGTGGACTACTTCAAAGGTCGGGCGCTGACCACCGCCGCCGCGGCCGAGGCTCGGGCCTTGGGGCTCAGGGTCTCGGATGAACTCGTCCAGGAAACCGTCGACCAATGTGGACCGGCCCTGGGCCGCATCGCCAGCGAATTCGAGAAGATGGTCCTCTACCAGGGCGGCAAATCGGGTCCCGGGGCCGACGACATCGTGGCGGTCACCTCCGCGCCGCCCCTCTACCTGCTCTCCGATGCCCTCATGGTCAGGAACAAGCGCAAGAGCCTGGGCTATCTCGACGATGCCCTGCGGCAGGGAGAGGCAGGACTGCGTGTCCTTGCCACACTGCACGGCGCGGTGCGCCGGCTGGCCATGTTCCGGGCGATGCGGGCCGAGGGGGTTCCGAGCGCCGAGGCCGCGGGCAGACTTGGCATCCTGCCCTTCAAGGTGATCGATACGGAGCGGGCGGCCAGGGCCTGGAGCGAAGCGGAGGTGGGACGGGCTCTTTCAATCTTTGCTGAAGCCGACCGGCGCCTGAAGCTGTCGGCTCCGCCGAGTCCGGTTCTGACCCACGCGGTGATTCAGATCCTTGGCGGGCAACTCCCGAGCGGGGGACGGACCTGAGGGGTGCGACGCCGCACGCGCTCACGTCCCCGCCGGTGTGCCTCAAGCGGGAACGGAGGCGGAGAGACCTAGGCCTAGGCGCTGACGGCGTTGAGGCGGCGCGCGAGGCGCGACTTGGTGCGGCTGGCGGCGTTGCGGTGGATCGCACCCTTCTTGGCCGCGCGATCCAGTTCCGAGAATGTGGGGCCGGAAAGAGCCTTGGCCGCGGTGGCGTCGCCCTTCTCCATGGCCGAACGGAGCTTCTTGACCTGAGTCTTGAGCTGCGCGGTATTGGCGCGGTTGATCGCGCGCTTCTTGCGCGATCGGCGCATTTGTCTGAGTGCGGAGTCGTGATTCGCCACGCTAAAAAACCTCTTCTGTCGCTAAACCCTGTGTTTGTGCGGGCAAACTCCCGCCATTCCGACCTTGTGAGCCGGTGAGTCTACCTGAAACTCCGCAGAAGCACGAGCCCCGGGTCCGTCCGGGCTTCGGGGCCAAGACCGCGATGCTGTCTCTCGCCACTCTGCTTTCGCGGGTCCTCGGGTTGGTTCGAGAACAACTCTTCGCCTTGACCCTCGGCGCATCCGCTCAAGCGGAGGCCTTCGTGATCGCTTACCGGATCCCGAATCTTCTCCGGGATTTGTTTGCGGAGGGCGCCCTCTCCGCGGCTTTCATTCCGGCCTATTCGCGCGCGGATATGGAGAGCGCGGATCGAGGCTTCGCCCTCGCCCGGCGGCTTCTGACCCTGCTGTTCCTTGTACTCACCATGATCTGCGGCCTGGGCGTGGTGGCGGCACCTCTGCTGGTTCACGGGCTCGCCTCCGGCTTCTCGGAGATTGAAGGGAAGACGGAACTCGCGACCACCCTGACCCGGGTCATGATGCCGATTCTTCCTTTCGTTTCGTTCGCCGCGGTTGCGATGGGGATGCTGAATTCGCGGGACAGGTTCGGCCTGCCGTCGCTGGCCCCGGCGGTCTTCAATGTGGTCAACATCGTCATCGCGCTGGCCCTTCACGGGGCCGGCCTTTCGATGGACAAGGTGGCCTATGGCTGGGCGGTGGGCGCTCTTTTCGGAAGCGCCGCCCAGTTCCTGGTGCAGTGGCCGGGCCTCCGGCGCGAAGGATTTCGGTTTCGACCGGACTTCAAGTTCGACGACCCGCTCATTCGGGACATTCTCACCACGATGGCCCCGGCCACGGTCGCCCTCGCCGCGGTTCAGATCAACATATTCGTGAGCAGTCACTACGCTTCGACCCAGCCATCGGCGGTGGCCTGGCTCAACTATGCGTTTCGGCTGCTCTACCTTCCCATGGGCCTGTTCGGAGTCGCGGTCGGCACGATCGCCGGAGCGCGATTGTCCCGCCTGATCGCCTCCGGCAATCCACTGGATGCGCATGCCCAGATGGCGCAGGCTCTGCGGTTGCTGCTGTTCCTGACCCTGCCCTCCGCTCTCGGCCTCATTGTCGCCGGCCAGCCGATCGTCAGGCTCATTTACGAACACGGAGCCTTCACGTCTGTGGATACCGGGGCGGTGGCGAGGGCTCTTGGGTGGATGGCGATCGGCCTCGTGGCCTACGCCTCGACCAAGGTCTTCGTGCCCTACTTCTACGCGATTCAGCGTCCTCGAGTCCCCTTCGGCGCGAGCCTCCTTGCGGTGACCGCCAACATTCTGACCCTGGTCCTGCTGTGGAATTCGATGGGCTTTGAGGCGGCCGGTCTGGGAATGGCTCTTGGCAATCTCGCAAACGGGGGACTGCTTCTTGCGGTCTATCGCGGACCGGAGTCTCTGCTCAAGACCATGGACCTGCGGTTCATAGGATCTCTTCTTGCCGCGACGGGTGCCATGTCCCTGGTGGTCGCGCAGTCGCTCTCGATGTTCGACCCCGCCGCGTCCGGATTGTCTGCTAAGGCCTGGGGGGCGCTGGTCCCGGTGTCTTTGGGGGCGGCCACCTACGTTGGCCTGACCGTTCTGCTCCGAGTCCCTGAAGCAACCCGGTTGGTGGACATGGTTCGGCGGCGCGTCGCGCGATGACCGGCGCAACCGGGGAGGCGCCCCCCCCGCCCGAGGATGCTCGGGTCACCGACTACCTGGACCATCTGCGGGCCGAACGCGGCTTGTCACCCAACACCATCGCTTCTTACCGTTTCGATCTTCGCAAGCTCGAAGCGTGGGCGCGGTCCCGGGAGCAGAAGCTCGAAGACATCAAGGTGCGGGATGTGGCGAGCTTCCTGGCTCACCTCCGGGCCCTGGGATTGTCGGCGCGTTCGGCCGGACGGGCGGTTCACGCGATCCGGGGGTTCTTCCGCTTCCTGGTGCGCGAGGAGAAGCTGACCGACGACCCCATGGAGAACGTGCGGTCTCCGCGCCCGTTCAAGCCCTTACCTCGCTTTCTGAACCGCGCTCAGGTGGAGGCGCTGTTGAGATCGCCGGATTGCCGCACGCCTCTTGGTCTCCGGGATAAGGCGATCCTGGAGACCATGTACGCAAGCGGCCTGCGCGCGTCGGAAGTCACCCTCTTGAAGACCGAGAACATCGACCCCGACATCGGGCTTTTGCGCATCTTCGGCAAGGGAAGAAAGGAACGACTCGTTCCCATCGGGTCGAGCGCCCTGGCCGCGATCCTGCGTTACGAGCAGGAGGGCCGCGGGTTGCTTCTGAAGAAAAAGCGCACGCGCGAGTTGTTTCTCAACCATGCGGGGGGGGCCTTGTCGCGGATGGGGTTGTGGCTGATCGTGCGGCGGCATGCCCTCTCCGCGGGCGTGGCCTCGATCCTGACCCCACACGTTCTTCGTCATTCCTTCGCAACTCATCTTCTCGAGAATGGCGCGGACCTGCGCGCATTGCAGGCCATGCTGGGCCACGCCGACATCTCCACCACGGAGATCTACACCCATGTGACCCGCGAGCGGTTGCGCCAGATTTTCGACAAATTTCACCCGCGGGCCTGACTTCGAGGACCCCTCCTTTCTTCGCCGGACTTTGCGGCCCGGCCTTCTCATGAAGGTAAGATTCGCGTGCCGAGGCGGGGGAGAGTCCACCCGTTCATCCGGCTAAACGAATTGATCACAGAGGTTCAATGAACAAACACCGCCACCTTTTCACGTCCGAGTCCGTCACTGAAGGCCACCCCGACAAGATCGCCGACCAGATCTCTGACGCGGTCCTCGACGCGCTTCTCGCGCAGGATCCCATGAGCCGCGTCGCCTGCGAGACCCTGGTGACCACCGGCCTCGCCTTTATCGCCGGCGAAATCACGACCACCGCCTACGCCGACCTGCCCTCGATCGTCCGCTCGACCATCGCCGACGTGGGCTACACGCGCGCGAAGTTCGGTTTCGACCATCAGACCTGCGCGGTCATCAACTCTATCGATAAGCAGTCACCCGACATCGCCCAGGGCGTAGACACCGGCGGCGCCGGAGACCAGGGGCTCATGTTTGGTTTCGCCTGCACGGAAACCGAGGAGCTGATGCCCCTGCCTATCCAGATGGCCCACAAGCTCACCAAGCGCCTCTCGGTGGCCCGTCGCAGCGGCGAGATCGACTAC
>CAZFQH010000149.1:0-8726 GCA_964520805.1 uncultured Acidobacteriota bacterium
GTATAAGAACCTGTGAATCTCAAGCCTGCCCGAAATCTATTCGGCTTGTCCCGCGCCGAACTCGATGAAGTGGTGAAGGCCCTGGGCGAGCCCACGTTCCGTGCGGCGCAGATTTATTCGTGGCTCTATTCGAAGCGGGTGGAGGGGCTCGGGGCGATGACCGACCTCAAGACTACGTTCCGACAGGCTCTTGCCGAACACCACGAAATCCGGAGAATCGCGGTCGCCGATCGCCAGTTTTCAACCGACGGGACGATCAAGACTCTGTTTCGTTGCGATGACGGAGCCACCATCGAAAGCGTCTACATTCCCGAAACCAAGCGGCAGACCATCTGCATCTCCACTCAAGCCGGATGCCCGGTGAAGTGCGCTTTCTGTCTCACCGGAATCAGCGGGTACAAACGAAACCTGAAGCCGTGGGAGATTCTTTCCCAGGTCGCCGAGGTCATGGATCAGGCTGCCAAAGCGTCCTACCGCGCCCAGGCCCCTCACGCCCGGGCCGCCGATGGCGAGCGGCCGTGGAATGTGGTGGTGATGGGAATGGGCGAACCCCTCCTCAACTACGAGAACACAATGGCGGCCTTGCGGATCCTGATGGACCCTGTGGCCTTCGCGATCACCCCCAAGAAGCTGACGCTTTCGACCGTGGGGATCCTTCCGGCTCTCGAGAAGCTGAAGCTTGAGCCGGTGCGGCCCAACCTCGCGATTTCGCTGCATGCGCCCACCTCCAAGCTGCGAGCCGAGTTGATGCCGATCGAGAACAAGTACGCCCTCAAGGACGTGATCGCCGCCGCCGACTCCTACGAATCCCCGCGCGGGGGACGCGTGACCTACGAATACGTACTCTTGAGGGACGTGAACGACCAGGATGAACACGCGCATGCGCTCGCCCGCCTTCTTCGCGGCCGCAACGGAAAAGTGAACCTGATCCCGCTCAATCCCGCGGGCCCGATTCCGTTCGAGGCGCCTCGAAAAGCCCAGGTCGCCCGGTTCGAGGGCATCCTCCTGGACGCCGGTGTTCCGGTCTCGGTCCGCAAGCCCAGAGGTCAGGATGTGCTCGCCGCATGCGGACAGCTTCACCTTAAGAAGGCGTCCGGCGCCGCCTGATCCTCGAATCGCCCTGAGGAACTTCGTGCCCACCGAAAATCGGACCCGGCTCCACTGGCGCGCCGGGTTTCTCGCCGCCCTCGCCACCGCCGCCTTTTTCCTAGGCCTCGCCGAGGCCCCCATTGAACGGGCCGAGATCTACTTTCTTGATGCCGCGCGCGCCATGGTGGAGCGCTCCGATTGGCTGGTGCCGTACTACCGGGGCGAGCCTTTCTACGACAAGCCCGCGCTCACCTACTGGCTGCTTGCTGTGAGCTTCGACCTGTTCGGTCCCGGCCTCTTCGCGGGCCGGTTAGTGGCGGGCCTGCTGGCCCTCGCCACCTTGGGAGCCACCTGGCATGCGGCGCGGCGCCTCGTAAGAGCCACTTCGGGAGATGCCGAGGAGCGCAGCGCCGAAACCGCGTTCTTCGCAACCGCGATCCTCGGCACGAGCTACGCCTTCGTGAGTTTCGCCCGGCTCACCATGTCCGACATGCTGCTCACTTTGCTCACCTTGCTCGCGGGCACTTTCTACCTGCGCAGTGAAAGCGAGGGTCGCCCCCGTTTCCTCGTCCTATGTGGGGTGCTCCTGGGACTTGCCTTCATGACCAAAGGGCCGATCGCCTGGATTTTCTTTGGCGCACTTCTTCTGGCCCTCGCCCTCGTGGAACGAAGACTCCCGAAGATCCTTACGCCCGAAGGCCTGGTGGGCACGATTTCGGCCTTCGCGGTGGGTCTTGTCTGGTTTCTCTTTGTCTATCTGCGCGAGGGCGTAGAGCCCTTGAAGTGGTTCTTTCTCCGCGAGAATCTCCAGCGTTTCGCGGCGCGAACCTACGACGCCGCCGAACCCTTCTGGTTCTACCTGCCCGTCTATCTGGTCGAGGGTCTGCCGTGGTCGATCCTTTTGATCCCCGCCGTCCTTTTCGCGTTTCGAAAGGACTCGCCGCGGATGCTACGGATTCTGGTGGTCTGGTCGGCATTGATGCTCGTCCCCCTCTCCTTGTCGAAAGGGAAAATCGACTACTACCTGCTGCCTCTGCTGCCGCCCCTCAGCATCGTCATCGGTGCCCTTCTCGCCTGCGGGGAACCTTCCTCGCGATTGCTGCGGCTCCTCGCTTCCGTATCCGGCCTGTTCCTCCTGGGTGCTTCGGCCTTTCCGATGCTGCCGCCCCCATTTGCGCCCGACCCCGACACGATCCAATGGATGCGGCGATTTCTGGTGCTCGCGGCCATCGCCTGCTTCGCTTCCGCGATCCGTCCGCGTGCCAAAACCGTGGTCACGGTCGGCGCGGTGTCGGTGCTGGGCGCCGCCTTATTCCTCTTCGGGGCCGTGGTCCCCGCATATCGCAACGCTCAGCCGACCGCCGATTTTCTGGACCACATCGCCCGTGAGCGCGTGTTCACTCCGGGCCTCGAGGTGGCGGTCTGCGACGACACCTTGCGGCTGCAGCGCGACATCCTCTTTTCGCTCCGTCTCGCCGTGCTTGAGCGTTGTGAACTGTGGGCCATCGCCTCGTCCTCGCGGAAGTTCCTGATCCTCGTGACCGAGGCCCAGGAACGTTCGTTGCGCACCGCTGCAAACGTCAGGCACATCGCGACGCTGGACCACCTGCCCGCGGATGTGACCAGACTCGGCACGCTTTTAGCCGGAGCGCGGGTGAGCAAGGTTGGCCTCCTGGCGAACTTCGAGACCACCGACCCGGTGGCGCGATGGAAGCGAAACCGCGAGTTCAAGCGGTGGCTCGATACCCCCGAAGGGCAGGAATGGGACGCCGAGCGACTGGAGAAGGATCGGCTCCGGGACATAGCCCTAAGGCGTGCCGGCATCAAGTAAGGCCCCTACGGCCGTGGTTAACATTGCGCGGCCGCATTGACAGTCATTTCGAACACGGAGGCTCGCAGGTCGTGGGCGGCTTAGCGCGCAGAGATACGCCGAGGGGAGGTCTGATCACGGCCTCGAACCGATGTTGTACCCTATGAGCTTCCAGTCGTCGTTCTCGCGCACGAACGTGAAGGACACGGGAACCGTCGTGCCGGCCTCGAGGGTTGCGGTTCCGGCCAGCTTCGCGCCGGCCTGGTCAATCGAGCGGTCGGTGAACGAGGTGTCGGTAATCCGAAACAGCGAGGGGTTGGCCTTCACCTCCGCCGTGAACGCCTCGAGCGACTGCGACTCCTTGAGAGGCGCTGCGAAGAGGTTGTGGGCCTTCGCGAAATCGCCGACAGCAGCCGCGGCGCAGAAGTCCCTGGCGACCTGCTCGGGACCGGAGGTCATGGTGCGGACCGCGAAGAAGAGCCCGACTCCGGAGAGAATGGCCAGGAGGATCAAGCCGACGCATCCAATTCCCAACCACTTGACCCACGATCGCTTCTTGGACACTAGCCTCCGTTTCGGTATCCCTTAGCGGGTACCACTCGACACCCTACACCAATCTCGTAGGACTGGCCCTTGTGGCCGCCCTGCTCGTGGTGAAACAGGCTTCTTGGCTCCGCTGCCCCGGGAGGAATCTCGTCGCCCGTCCCGTTGGCATTCCAAGTCTTGCGCCCGGACCAACCGAATCGAGCATATGAAGTGATTCTGAGGAAGTTCCGTAAGAGCCCTTCTGGCGAGATCAAGGGCCGGGGCGTCTGGGGTACACGGGTGCCTGATATTCCTAAGTGGAGACCCCTTCCCCGTTGTGTCGCGCCCTGCCTCAATTCCTGAAAGAGCGCGAAGGCGCCAGTGGCCGGGTTCTGTGGAGTGGTGAATTATCCGGTGCTGTCGCGCTCGCGCGAAATCGGCTTCCCGGCGGGAGCGATGATGGAGTCTTGGCGGCATCTCGGAGCGCATCGTCCGAAGGCAGAAATGGGATGCGGAGCGACTGGAGAAGGATCGGCTCCGCGACATAGCCCTCCGGCGGGCGGCCCTCAAATAACGCCCAAGCCCCTCCGCCTTCGTTAACATGGCGCGTCCATAGAGAACGCCCGATTTAAGAGGAGACCCCATGAACCGGCACCCCGCCTTCCTTCTGTTCGCGACCCTGCTCTGGCTCGGCCCGCCTGTTTTCGCCCAGCCGCGGACCGACGGAAGAGATGCCACCATCGCCAGTCTTCAGGCCGAGTTACGGCGGCTCCAGACTGAGCAAATGCACCAGGGCCAGCAGATTCGCAAGGACATCGACGACTGGATGTGGTTTTCGCGCATGGCCGATGTCGCCAAAGTGGACAAGGTCCGCTTCACCTCGCCCAAGCCCGCGCGGTCGACGAATCCAACCGGACAGGGCTATGGCAACCCCCTGATCATGTCCGCCTATACCCTCATTCCGCATACCCTCAAAGCGGGCCAGAAGGCGCCGTTGATCGTGATGGTGCACGAGGGCATTCATGGCAACTTCGACACCCTTCAGAACCTTCGCTCGGCGCGTGAGCTGCTCGCGGAGGGCTACGTGATCGTGGCCCCCGAGTACCGCGGCTCCACGGGGTACGGTGGTTTTTTCTACGATCAGATCGACTACGGGGGCGCCGAACTCGACGACACCTATGCGGCGCGGAACTGGGCGGTCGAGAACCTTCCCGTGAACCCCTTGAAGGTGGGGATTATTGGCTGGAGCCATGGTGGCTATCACACTCTGCTCAACGTCATGCACTGGCCGAAGGCCTACCAGGCGGCCTACGCCGGCGTGCCCGTGGCCGACCTCGTCGCCCGCATGGGATACAAGAGCGACAGCTACCGGGCTATTTTCGAGGGCTTCATCGGCAAATCGGCAGATCAGGATGTGGCGGAGTACAAACGCCGGTCGCCTTTTGCCCACGCCGCGAAACTGGAAACCCCTCTTCTCATACACGGCACCACTAATGATGAGGATGTGAACGTGCTCGAAGTGGAGCACCTGATCGATTCGCTCAAAGCCGCAGGGAAGAAGTTCGAGTATCGGATTTACGACAATGCTCCCGGGGGGCACTACTTCAACCGCATCGACACCGCATTGGCCCGAGAGTCCCGTGCCGAGATTGTGGCGTTTCTCGCGAAGCACTTGAAGTAGGAGGCACCCACTTCAAGCATGCGCAGGTCTCTTTCCGCCCGGTCCGTCTTGTCACGGGGTCTGCTCGTCGCAGGCGGTCTCTGGTTCATGGTTTGCGGGCCAGGCGCGTCGGGCAAGAACACCGAAATCGTAGTGGCCCAGAAAGCCAGGCCGAACCTGATCGTGGTGCTGCTCGATGACGCCGATGTCGAGATCACGGAATCCATGCCCCGGCTCCGCTCGCTCCTCATCGACAAGGGTGTTCGCTTCACTTCGCATGTCGCCAACACGCCCCTGTGTGGTCCGGCGCGCGCGGTTCTTCTGGCCGGGAAGTACGCCCACAACACAAAGGTCTACTACAACAACGGTCCTGAAGGGGGCTATACCCCTTGGCGCGCCGGCGGCTATGACGACGCCCATCTGGGGCCCTGGCTTCAGTCCGCCGGGTATCGCACCGGCCTTTTTGGGAAGTACATAAACGACTTTCCCCTAGGTCGACCCGAGACCTACGTGCCCAAGGGCTGGAATGACTTTCAGGCGGTGATGTCCGACCGCGAGGCTCGCAACAACCGTTTCACATTGAATGAGAATGGAACGCTCAAGACGTACGATGCCGCGCAAGGCGGTTATCAGACCGATGTTCTGGGCCAGCGACTGGAATCGTTCATTCGCGCCTCCAAGGCGAAAGACGACCAACCTTTCTTCGCCTACCTCTCCTTGAGCTCTCCCCACGTTCCGATCGAGCCGGCGGCGCGCCACAAAGACGCCTTCCCGGGAGATGCCGCCCCGCGCAAGCCCTCCTTCGATGAAGTCGATATCTCGGACAAGCCGGCGCGCCTCCGCGAGCAGGCCACACCGCTTACGAAGGCACAACACCGCGAAATCGACGCCACGTATCGGGGAATGAGGCAGTCGCTGCTGGCGGTGGAAGACGCCATGGAGGCCCTTCTAAGGACGCTCGACGAGACCGGCGAACGGGCGAACACCTACATATTCTTCACGTCGGACAACGGATGGTTTCGCGGCGAGCACCGCATTCCTTCGGAAAAATACGCGCCTTACGAAGAGTCGATCCGCGTACCCTTGATCGTGATCGGGCCCGGCGTGCCCGCGGGCCGGACCGTGAACCATGTGGCGGGCCTGGTGGATCTGGCACCCACCCTTTTGGACCTGGCCGGTGAACCCGCACCCATCATCGCGGCGGGCGACGGTCGTTCGCTGGTTCCCTTGCTTCGCGCTGAAGATCCTCAGAAGGTGCCCTGGCGCCAGGGGATCCTCATCGAACACTTCGGCGGCGGGGCGCCTTATCGGATTCGAGCGTTCGCAGGGATCCGCTCCGAAACCGACGTGTACGTGGAGTATGCGTCGGGAGAAAAGGAGTACTACGACCTGGCGAAGGATCCCTATCAGATGGAGAACGCGGCGTCGGCCCTGTCTTCCGCCACTCTGGCCAGACTTTCGGGTCGGGTCCTGGCGCTCAAGAACTGCGCGGGTGCCGCCTGCCGGACCGCGGAAGGCGTTCGCTGACCCGCTTGCTTAAATCAGGGGGTCAGCCAGTGCAAGCCGAAAGAGAGAACCAGCACCAGGGCCAGCATGCCCCCACCAAAACGGGCCGGGGCAAGGACGGCGCTCCGCTTTCGTGACCGACGCATCAGGGCGGTGACCACCGCGAGTGCGGTGAAGACAAACCCGGCCTTCATGATGTCCACTCGATAGGCCTCTTCCGAGAACGAGTTGCCGGGCAGGCTGGGCTCGAAGTTCGTGGTCGCGTCCGCGAACATCGTGCGGTACGGATTCACGTTGCGTCGCCAGTCACTCGACATGGTCGCGGTGATCTGGAGACCGAACAAGAACAGCAGGAGTGCCGCGGCTTTGAAGTTCGCGGGTGGCTGATCTTTCAAGGCGCGAACGAGATACAAGGCCGGGATGAACACGACCGGAGCCATCAGTCGGGCCGGGGAGCCAAGAGATGCCCCGTCGTGCACCGCTGAAGTCAGCCACACCACCCCGAACAGGCCCCAGATCTCGATGGTCGAACGCGACGGCCGTTTCAATACCCGCATCGCCATCACACCGAGGACCAGCATGGGTCCGAAGATCAGCAGTCCATCCCGGCCTCCGAGGATCGCCTTCACGACTCCCGCGGCGAAGCGCAACGACAACGGATTGGGCGACCCCACGTATTCCTCGGCTTGACGGATATAGAGGCCCTCGGGGCGGAACAATCCCGAGACCTGGAAACAGTAGAGAACCGAAGTGAATGCGGTCAGGGCGAAGGCCGCGGCGAACCAGACGCGCGCGCGCGAAGCGGTGGCGGGTCGGAGAATCGCCATGGCGGCGAACAGCGCGGCCACCAAGGTCAGCTTGGGGTGAATCCACAGCAGGTATCCGGCCACGAAGCCTGCAAGGGCCGCGGCTCCCGAGGTCAGGACGCGGTCGCTCGCTCGAAGGCGTCGAAAGAGCCAGGGGAAAAGCAGAAGGGCCAGACTCTCAGGAAAAAGCTGATAGCCGCCGACATAGACAGGTGCGGATGCGAAAACCATAATGACGAGGACCGTCGTCCTCAAACGGTCTCCCATGACGTCGAGGCCCAGAAGCCATAGCTCTCGTGCGGCCAGGATCCAGACCCCCGCCAGAAGAACGAAAACATAGATGCCGGGATCGCGTTCGGGGAGAACCGCCTCTCCGATGCCGAGTGCCACCGCCACGAGGGCAGGTAGACCCGGGGGTTGCAGGTGATAAAGACCGCCGTCGAGACCCTTCACGGTCCAGTTTCCCGCGTTCCAGTTGTGGCCTATTGGGATCTCGACCGGGCTCCAAAGCCGGAGGATGGCGTCCCGTCCCACCAAAACAAGATTGCGCACCTGGCGCAGGCGGAGCGAGAAGTCCGGGGTTTGCGTGCGCCCCCCGCTGATATCGGCGTCGGTGTCCCGCAAGAGGCTGTAGGCGATCCGCAGATACTTGGGTTCGTCGCCACCGAAGGCCTCGGCCTCCTTCTCCTGCTGGGGGACTCGGGCGAAAGCCACCACGGCCACCAACGCAAGCGTGGCGATGGCAAAAGCCCGACGCAACGCGACAGATTGAAGCCACTCGGCCAGGCGTTCCTCGGGAACACGGTTGCGAAGTGTCGCCCATGTCAATACCACCGCGGCGAGCAGGAGCAGCAGGTGCCGGCCGGGAAACATGAGGTAAGCGAGAAGAGGGGGCAGGTCTCCGGCCGAGACAATTCCGCTCGCGAGATAGGGCAGCGCCGCGATGAGAAGACCGACTGCGAGGTTGATCAACACAGAGGGGTGTGATTCATCAGAAAGAAGACTCCTCGGGCCAGGGATGGCTGAGCGACGGTAACTCGACCGGAAGTCCTCATCGCCGGTCCCTGAGGGAACTCCGTTTCCCGACCGTCGAAGGGACGGGGTGTGAGTTTAGGGCGGTTCCCGTTCGAGTCGCCTCGGGCAGCACCCCTGCCGACCCGGAAAACCCGGGATAAACTCCCGCCAATGAGCACCTGGATCGTTACCGGCGGGGCCGGATTCATTGGTTCGAATTTCGTTCGGCGCGCGCTGGAGACGACGCCCCACCGGATCGTGGTTTTTGATGCCCTGACCTATGCCGGCACATGGAGAGCCTCGACGGACTCTTTTC